>NZ_JBEXSZ010000075.1:0-38961 GCF_040613865.1 Streptomyces sp. NPDC006197
CCGGCTCGGCGAGACCGGGGCGCTCCCCGTCCAGCGTCCCGCGCCGCCGGAGACGCCCGGCCCGCCTCCGCCGCCGACGGCGCAGGCGTCCGGCGCGCCCGAACCGCAGTGGTGGGCGCGGGTGGCCGAGGACGAGGACGACGAGGACGACGGCGACGAGCCGTACGGCGCCGGCCCGCCGCCGCGTGTGATGCTGGCCGGCAGCTGGAGCGACGGCCCGCACGCCGCGCGCGACGGCTCCGGGCCGATCCCGGCCGGTGGCGGCCCCCTGCTGCCCGGTTCGGGCCGCCCGGCCCTGCCCGCCGGGTACACCGCGGCGACCCCGGGCCCCGCGCCGCTCCCGGTCCCCGTCGGGGCCCGGGACGAGGCGCCGGTCGCGATCCCGGCCCAGGCACACCGGGGTCCGACCACGCGGCTGGCCGCCGAGCGGGCCCGTCAGACCCGGATCGCGGTCGTCGGCGCCGTGACCGAGCGCTGGGCGCCCGAGCAGGCCGGGCCCGTGCACGAGAACTGGCGCCTCGCCCCGCCGATCGGCCCCGCCACCGACCTGTGGGCGCTCGGCGCGCTCCTCTACCGGGCCGTCCAGGGCCACGCCCCGTACCCGGAGGACAGCGCGGCCGAGCTGGTCCAGCTGGTCTGTGCCGAACCGCCGGCCTTCGCCGAGGAGTGCGGGCCCCTGCGCCCGGTCGTGGAGTCCCTGCTGCGTCAGGACCCCACCGAGCGGCCCGACTTCGAGGAGCTGCGCGGCTGGCTGCGCTCCCTCGTCCGCTCGGCGCCGGAGCCGGACGCCGGGTTCGGAGTCGTACCGCTGCCGTCCTTCGACGAGGCGCGGCTGCCGATCGTGCGCCGGCGCGGTGAGCTGGTGCGCCGGTGGCGCGGGGGAGCGGGGGCGGGCCGGCACCGTCACAAGCGCGGCAAGGACCCGCGCCCCGCGACCCGGGGCGAGGCCCCGCGGGGGCCCGTACAGGACGACGGGTACGGCCAGGAGCACGGCCCCGCGCGCGTACAGCCCGATTACCGCGAGGAGTTCCGTGACGAGTTCCGCGACGAGTTCGACGGAGAGATCCCGCAGCGCGCTCCCCGCGCGCCCCGGTCCTCGGCGCGCTCGTCGTCCTCCCGGACCCTGGGTTCCCCGCGCTCCCTGGGCCGTACGCTCCTGATCCTCGTCTTCCTGCTGCTCGCGGGAGCCGTCGCGTACGCCGTCCTGTTCATGCCGGGGAAGGGCGAGCGGCCCGCCGCGCCGGCCACGCCCACGACCGCGACGGGCTCGGCGCCCGGCCCGTCCGCGACCACGGAGCCGCCCGCCGAACCGACCGCGAAGCCGACCACGGGACCGGCCACCACCCCGCCCCCGGCGGACCCTTCGGCTCCCGCGCTCGCCGCCGGGTACGACCTGCGCCAGGACCCGGAGGGATTCCGGATCGGGGTCCCGAAGGGGTGGCGGCGCAGCCCGATCAACGACGCCGGACAAGTGCGCTACACCGGCGGCGACTTCACGCTGATCGTCGTTCCCGGCCGGGACGGCGTCCGGGACAACGGCGCGGACCCGCTGGAGTACCAGAACGCCAAGGAGCGCGAGCTGGAGCCGTACCGGTCGTCCAGCTGGTCGCAGGCGTTGAGGGCGCGCCGGGTGGACATCGGCCGGACGCCGACGGCGGAGGGCGACTACACCTGGCTGGACAGCACGGGCCGTGAGGTGTTCGTGCGCAACCTCGCCCTGATCGACGGAGGTCGGTACCACGTCGTCCAGGTCATCGGACCGGAGAGCGAGCGCGACAAGGTGTCCGAGGTCTACGAGCAGGCCACGAAGGCGTTCCGCCCGGGACGGTGATACGCATGTCCTACCGCTCCCCGGTCACAGTGCTGTTCCTATGACCGCCCCGAGGTTCCGCCGCGCGCACCCCCCTCCGTAACCTGGCATCAGAAGGAACGGGCGGGGGCAAGTGGAACATTCTCAGAGCACAGGGGCGGGGCTGCTGCTCGCCGGTCGCTACCGGCTGGGCGAGTCCATCGGGCGCGGCGGCATGGGCAAGGTCTGGCGCGCCCACGACGAGGTGCTGCACCGCGTGGTGGCGGTGAAGGAGCTGACGGCGGGTCGCTTCGTGGCCGAGGCCGACCGGCTCGTGCTGCACGCCCGTACGCAGAAGGAGGCGCGGGCCGCCGCGCGGATCACGCACCCGGGCGTGGTGACCGTCCACGACGTCCTGGAGCACGACAACCGGCCGTGGATCGTGATGCAGTACGTCGACGGGCCCTCGCTCGCCGACGCCGCCAAGGAGGCCGGCAGGATCGAACCCCGCGAGGCGGCCAGGATCGGACTGCACGTCGTCGGCGCGCTGCGCGCCGCGCACGCGGCCGGGGTGCTGCACCGGGACGTCAAACCGGGCAACGTGCTGCTCGCGCGGGACGGGCGCGTCCTCATCACCGACTTCGGGATCGCGGCGATCGAGGGGGACTCGACGATCACGCGGACCGGCGAGATCGTCGGCTCCATCGACTACCTGGCGCCCGAGCGGGTGCAGGGCGGCGACCCGGGCCCCGCCTCCGACCTCTGGTCCCTCGGCGCCACGCTGTACACGGCGGTGGAGGGCACCTCGCCGTTCCGCCGCACCTCCCCGATCAGCACCATGCAGGCCGTGGTGACCGAGGAGCCGCCGTACCCGGAGAAGGCGGGGCCGCTGGCCTCCGTCATCGTGGCCCTGCTGCGCAAGGACCCGGCGCAGCGGCCGCGCGCGGACGAGGCCGAGCGGATGCTGCTCGACGCGATGGAGGGGCGCGCGCCGACGGCGGCGCAGGCGTACGTGCCGACCCAGCGCGTGGCCAGGGAGGACCTGGACTCGGCGGCGGGCGCGCACGGCCCGGGCGGCGACGCGCGTAGCGCCGGTGCCACGGGTGGCGGTACGGGCATGGGTACGGGCACCGGTACGGAGGGCCTGACGCCCGGCGAGCCGCGGAAGGTCACCGCGCAGTGGCCCCACCCGCCTCACCAGACCAACCAGTCCCACCTGCCGCACCAGGCCAACCTGCCTCACCAGCCGCACCCGTCACACCCGTCACACGTGCCCCCACAGCACCCCACGCTCGCCCCCACTTCCCCGTCCGCCTCCGGTCGTGGCCGCTGGCGCACCGCCGTTCTCGCGGCGCTGCTCGCCGGGGTCGTCGCGGGCGGTGCCGTCTTCGCGGCCATGAACTACGCGGGCGGCGGCGGCGACGGCGGACGGACCACGGCGACCTCCCCCGCGGCCAAGGGCGCGGGTGACGACGTCCCGGCCGGCTGGCACCGCGTCAAGGACCCGAAGGGCTTCAGCCTGCTCGTACCGGACGGCTGGAAGCGGCAGACGGAGGGCGACCAGATCGACTACACCCCGGACAACGGCCGCCACCGCATCCGCATCAGCATCGACCGCAGCCCCGACTTCGAGAACCCGTACATGCACGCCCTCGACCTGGAGCTCCAGCTGGGGAAGCGCATGGACTACAAGCGGATCAAGCTCGACCAGGTCACCTACCGCGACCAGGTCCGCTCCTGTCTGTGGGAGTTCACCTGGACCGAGAAGAAGACCTTCCCCGGACCGCGGCACGCGATCGACCAGATGTACTACGAGGACGACGGCACCGAGTACGCCATCTACATGTCCTCGCCGGTGTCGAGCTGGGAGACCACCCGGGAGCAGTTCGACATCGTCGTCCAGCACTGGCGCGCGCCGGGTGACTGAGGGGCGGAAAAATCTCCGCGGGCGGGCGCCGGGGGCCGTAAGGCCCTGATCAGGGCTTATGTGCCAGTGATCGCTGGCGCGATGTGTGTGGACGGTGAAAACGCGTTACCGACGGGTACCCAAAGGTCGGAACGCGGCCTACGCTCGGCCCCATGACGGACTCGCAGGCCCCCGCCGCCCTCACGGTTCCCGCCGACACCGCCGCCGAGGCGGCCCGCCCGGCCGCGCCCGCCGGTGCGACCAACCCGGTCGCGCCCGCGCCCGCCGGCGCGCGGACCGCCGCCGACGTCGTGACGCCCGAGCTGGTCGCCCGGCTCACCCGCGGAGTCGTCGGCTCCGGCCGGACCGCCAACCACACCCCCTTCACCGGGGAGAAGCTGGCGGACCTGCCCGAGTCCACCCCCGAGGACGTCGCCGAGGCCTTCACGCGCGCGCGTGCCGCCCAGACCGCCTGGGCCGCCACCCCGGTCAGGGCCCGCGCCGCCGTCCTCCTGCGCTTCCACGACCTCGTCCTCCAGCGGCAGGCCGAGGTCCTCGACCTCATCCAGCTGGAGACGGGCAAGGCCCGCCTGCACGCCCACGAGGAGGTGCAGGCGGTCGCCGTCGCCGCCCGCCACTACGGCCGCAAGGCCGCCTCGTACCTGCGCGCCAAGCGCCACACCGGCGTCGTGCCGACCCTCACCAAGGTCACCGAACTGCGCCAGCCGCGCGGGGTCGTCGGCCAGATCGCCCCCTGGAACTACCCCCTGGAGCTCTCCGTCGGCGATGCGCTCCCCGCCTTCGTCTCGGGCAACGCCGTCGTCATGAAGCCCGACACGGAGACCGCGCTCACCGCGCTCTGGGCCCGTGACCTGCTCATCGAGGCCGGACTGCCCGCCGAGGTCTTCCAGGTCGTCCTCGGCGAGGGCCCGGTCGTCGGCCCCGAGGTCGTCGCCCACGCCGACTACGTCTCCTTCACCGGCTCCACCCGCACCGGCCGCGAGGTCGCCCGGGGCGCCGCGGCCCGCCTCGTCGGCGTCTCCCTCGAACTCGGCGGCAAGAACGCGATGCTCGTCCTGGAGGACGCCGACATCGAGAAGGCCGCCGCCGGAGCCGTCCGCGCCTGCTTCTCCTCCGCCGGACAGCTCTGCATCTCCATCGAGCGGCTGTACGTGCACGAGTCGATCGCCGACGCCTTCCTCGACCGCTTCGCCGCCCGCACCAGGGCCATGCGCCTCGGCAACTCCCTCGCGTACGGGGCGGACATGGGCTCCCTCGTCGGCGAGCGGCAGCTGGAGACCGTCACCAAGCACGTCGAGGAGGCCGTCGCCAAGGGCGCCACGCTCGTCGCCGGCGGCGTCGCCCGCCCCGACATCGGCCCCCTCTTCTACGAGCCGACCATCCTCGACGGCGTCGAGGCCCCGATGGCCGTCTGCGGCGAGGAGACCTTCGGCCCGGTCGTCTCCGTCTACCGCTTCACGGACGAGGACGAGGCCGTCGAGCTCGCCAACGCCACCCCGTACGGCCTCAACTCCTCCGTCTGGACGAAGGACTCGCGCCGCGGTCACGCCGTCGCGGCCCGGCTGCGCACCGGCACCGTCAACATCAACGAGGGGTACGCCCCGGCCTACGGCAGCGTGCAGTCCCCGATGGGCGGCATGAAGGACTCCGGGCTCGGCCGCCGCCACGGCTCCGAGGGCATCCTCAAGTACACCGAGGCGCAGACCGTCGCCCAGCAGCGGCTGATCCCGCTCGCGCCCTCCTTCGGGATGGACGACGAGAAGTACGCCGCGTTCATGAGCGTGTCCCTGAAGGCGATGAAGGCCCTGCGCCTGCGCTGACGCCGCCCTGTCCTTTCTCACACCTTTCCGTACGAGGAGAGCCATGACCGCGCTACCCCCTACCCAGAACCAGGAGCTCGCGGACGACACCGCGTACGACTACGACGTCCTGGTCGTGGGCTCCGGCTTCGGCGGTTCGGTCACCGCCCTTCGCCTCACCGAGAAGGGCTACCGGGTCGGCGTCCTGGAGGCCGGGCGCCGCTTCACCCGCGCGACCCTGCCCAAGAACTCCTGGGACCTGAAGAACTTCCTGTGGGCCCCCGCCCTCGGCCTCTACGGCCTCCAGCGCATCCACCTGCTCGGCAACGTCATGGTCCTCGCGGGCGCCGGCGTCGGCGGCGGCTCCCTCAACTACGCCAACACCCTCTACGTACCGCCCAAGCCCTTCTTCGACGACCCGCAGTGGAAGGACATCACGGACTGGCAGGACGAGCTGCGGCCGTACTACGACCAGGCGAAGCGGATGCTCGGCGTCCGCCTCAACCCGACGATGACCCCCTCCGACGTGCACCTGAAGTCCGCCGCCCAGGCCATGGGCATCGGCGACACCTTCCACATGGCGCCGGTCGGAGTCTTCTTCGGAGACGGACAAGACGCCGTCGGCGGGGATGGGGTCGGGACGGCGAAGGCCAAGCCCGGCGAGGAGGTCGCCGACCCCTACTTCGGCGGCGCGGGCCCGGCCCGGCGCGCCTGCACCGAGTGCGGCGAGTGCATGACCGGCTGCCGCCACGGCGCCAAGAACACCCTCAACGAGAACTACCTGTACCTCGCCGAGAAGGCGGGCGCCACCGTCCACCCCATGACCACGGTCGTCACCGTCACCGAGGACTCGCGGGGCGGCTTCGCCGTGAAGACCCTGCCCACCGACGACCGCAGGAAGGGCAGGGGCCGGACCTTCACCGCCCGGCGGGTGGTCATCGCGGCCGGCACGTACGGCACGCAGACCCTGCTGCACCGGATGAAGGACAGCGGACTGCTGCCCCGCATCTCGAACCGGCTCGGCGAGCTCACCCGCACCAACTCCGAGGGACTGGTCGGCGCCCAGACCACCGACCGCCGCTACCGCAAGCGGCACGGCAAGGAGAAGGCCGACTTCACCAGGGGCGTCGCCATCACCTCGTCCGTCCACCCGGACGAGAACACCCACATCGAGCCGGTCCGGTACGGCAAGGGCTCCAACTCCATGGGCAGCCTGACCGTCCTCCAGGTGCCCTACGGCGCCCACCGGGTACGGAACTGGTTCCTCAACCTGCTCAAGCACCCGGCGCTCGCCGTCCGCTCGCTCTCCAACCGGCACTGGTCCGAGCGGACCATCATCGGCCTGGTCATGCAGTCCCTCGACAACTCCCTCACGACCTACCGCAAGCCCGGCGGCCTCGGAAAGGGCCTGCTCACGGCCCGCCAGGGGCACGGCGCACCCAACCCGGTCCAGATCCCGGAGGCCACCCAGGCCGCCACCCTCCTCGCCGAGGAGATCAACGGCTTCGCCGGATCCAACGTCGGCGAGCTGATGGGCACCCCGCTCACCGCGCACTTCCTGGGCGGCTGCCCGATCGGCGCCGACGGCTCGACCGGCGTCATCGACCCGTACCACCGGCTCTTCGGCCACCCGGGGATCTCCGTCGTCGACGGCGCGGCCGTCTCCGCCAACCTCGGCGTCAACCCGTCCCTGACGATCACGGCCCAGGCGGAGCGCGCCATGTCCTTCTGGCCGAACAAGGGCGAGGAGGACCCGCGCCCGCGGCAGGGCGAGGCGTACGTACGGCTCTCGGCGGTCGAGCCGAAGTCCCCCGCCGTCCCGTCCGAGGCCTTCGGCGCCCTGCGGCTGCCGTTCCTGGGGATCCCGACGGTCCCGCCGAAGAAGGACTGACGGCTGACACGCGTGGGCGAAAGCGGCTGACACGCGTAGACGAAGCGGCCGACACGCGTAGATGAAAGGGCGCTGCACCCCCCTCCGAGTGCAGCGCCCTTCCAGCTTTGGTGTTGCTGCATAGATGACCTGCGACCGGCGGGATTGGTTGTAGCGGTTGCGCAGGATCTTTGTGTGACGCGCGTCACATCCTGTGGTGGGCTGTGTCCCCGGGCATGAAGGAGGGCCCCGCGCTCGCGATTCCGGTCGCGGCGCGGGGCCCTCGGGGTCGGCACCGGTGTCAGGGCAGCGGCGGTGCCGAGCGGGGCGGCGCCGGGGGTCGCGCCGCGGGGGGAGGGGATCGGGGATGGCGGGATCGGGGATCAGGGGGACGGGGAGGATCGGGAGATCGGCCGGTTGCGGCCGGCCCCGGGCGTCCCCGGGACCGACCGCCCTTTCTGGGTGACCGGGCTGCTGTCCCCTGCTGTCCGGTCACGCGCGCTGGTGCGAGGTCCCACGACGTACCCGAGAGGTACGCCACACGCCCCAGCGAAGCCACGCGTGGTTTCTTTCGGGCCCGCCCCTGGCTGGCACGGACAACCGGACCAACGAAACCCGGCCGGAGCCGGTCACGCGCCGTACGGGTGAGGACGCTCCCGAACTCGGGTGCGGGAGCCCACCCGCACGCGTCCCTCAGATGCGGCCCCGGCACAGCTCCAGCATCGTCATCGCCAGCGCCGTGCCCGGCTTGCCCAGCGCGTCCCTGTAGTGGCCGAGGACCTCCATCTCGCGGGCCAGGTTCACCCGGCGGCCGCCGGAGGAGATCCGGGCCTCCTGGATGACGGTCGAGATGGCCACCCGTTCCTGGATGAGGCCGATGATCCGGTCGTCGAGGGCGTCGATGCGCTCGCGGGCGTCGCCGATCAGCGTCGCCGCCTCGTCGGTGCGGGCGCCGGTCTGCTCGGTGATGGTCTTCGCGGTGGCGGTGGTCGTCATGGCGGGGGCTCCTTGGGGTGTCGGGTCCGGGAGCCCCGGGGCGACATCGCCCGGAGACAAGCAGAACGCCCCGGGCCTTGTCGGCCCGGGGCGCCTGGGAAGTCGCTTGTCAGTTGCTCAAGCAGCACGACCATGGCAGCCGGTGGGCCGGTTGCCATAGGTAAAGACGAAGGTCGGGTGCTTGCGCATGGCGACAGTATGGACCCTTTCGCACACCCCGTCACAACCCGGGTTCGGATAGTGAGACGAAAAGAGTCACCGGCGCGCCGGTAGAATCGACAAATAGCCCCCCTTTCGAGGGACCCCTCAGGACCTCTTGGACCCCATGGACCCCCTTGGGCCCCGCAGGGAACCTCGGCAGGGAAACCTCTCCTACCGCCGGAAGGCCGCCGTAGTGTCATCAGCGACTCCCGCTGCCGCGCCCGACGTCTCCAACCCGGACGTAGTCCTCGTTGTCGACTTCGGCGCCCAGTACGCCCAGCTCATCGCCCGTCGCGTCCGTGAGGCGCGGGTCTACAGCGAGATCGTCCCGTCCACCATGCCGGTGGCCGAGATGCTGGCCAAGAACCCGAAGGCGATCATCCTCTCCGGCGGCCCGTCCTCCGTGTACGCCGAGGGAGCCCCGCGCCTCGACCGAGAGCTCTTCGAGGCGGGCGTCCCCGTCTTCGGCATGTGCTACGGCTTCCAGCTGATGGCGACGACCCTCGGCGGCACCGTCGACAACACCGGCGCCCGCGAGTACGGCCGGACCCCGCTGCACGTCTCCAAGGCCGGCTCCACCCTCTTCGAGGGCACCCCGGTCGAGCAGTCCGTGTGGATGTCGCACGGCGACGCCTGCTCCGCCGCCCCCGAGGGCTTCACCGTCACCGCCTCCACGGACGTCGTGCCGGTCGCCGCCTTCGAGAACGACGAGAAGAAGCTGTACGGCGTCCAGTACCACCCCGAGGTGCTGCACTCCACGCACGGCCAGCAGGTCCTGGAGCACTTCCTCTACCGCGGCGCCGGCATCGAGCCCAGCTGGACCACCGGCAACGTCATCGAAGAGCAGGTCGCGGCCATCCGCGCCCAGGTCGGCGACAAGCGCGCCATCTGCGGTCTGTCCGGCGGCGTCGACTCCGCCGTGGCCGCCGCGCTCGTGCAGAAGGCCATCGGCTCGCAGCTGACCTGCGTCTACGTCGACCACGGCCTCATGCGCAAGGGCGAGACCGAGCAGGTCGAGAAGGACTTCGTGGCCGCCACCGGCGCCAACCTGGTGGTCGTCGACGCGCAGGAGCGCTTCCTGAACGCGCTCGCCGGCGTCTCCGACCCGGAGACCAAGCGGAAGATCATCGGCCGCGAGTTCATCCGCGTCTTCGAGCAGGCCCAGCTGGAGATCCTCCAGGAGGAGGGCCCCGAGGTCGCCTTCCTCGTCCAGGGCACGCTCTACCCGGACATCGTCGAGTCCGGCGGCGGCACCGGCACCGCCAACATCAAGTCGCACCACAACGTGGGCGGCCTCCCCGACGACATCGAGTTCCAGCTCGTCGAGCCGCTGCGCCAGCTGTTCAAGGACGAGGTCCGCATGGTCGGCCAGGAGCTCGGCCTGCCCGAGGAGATCGTCCAGCGCCAGCCGTTCCCCGGCCCCGGCCTCGGCATCCGCATCGTCGGCGAGGTCACCAAGGAGCGCTTGGACCTGCTGCGCGAGGCCGACGCCATCGCCCGCGAGGAGCTCACCGCGGCCGGCCTCGACCGCGAGATCTGGCAGTGCCCGGTCGTCCTCCTCGCCGACGTCCGCTCCGTGGGCGTCCAGGGCGACGGCCGCACCTACGGTCACCCGATCGTGCTGCGTCCCGTCTCCTCCGAGGACGCCATGACGGCCGACTGGTCGCGCCTGCCCTACGAGGTGCTCGCCAAGATCTCGACCCGCATCACCAACGAGGTCGCCGACGTGAACCGTGTCGTCCTCGACGTCACGAGCAAGCCGCCGGGCACCATCGAGTGGGAGTAAGCCCTCCCGCACGCGCACGAGGCCGCCGTCCCCGCACTCCGGGGCGGCGGCCTCGCCGCTTCCCGGCCGGGATGTCCGTCCGGACTCTGGTGACTTGACCGGCCGGGCGTTACCTTCCGGCGCATGAGCGTGATACCGGACCCCGTCCCCGTCGAACGGCTCCACTTCGCCCTGCCGCCCGTCCACGCGACGGCCGAGGAGGAACGCACCCACCGCAAGCAGCGGCTCGCCGGCGCGCTCCGGATCTTCGGGCGACTCGGGTACGAGGAGGGCGTCTCGGGCCACATCACCGCCCGCGATCCGGAGTACCCCGACTGCTTCTGGGTGAACCCCTTCGGAGCCCCCTTCGAGGACCTCACCGCGAGCGACCTCATCCTCGTCAACGGCGACGGACAGGTCGTCCGGGGCGGCCACCACGTCAACCAGGCCGCCTTCACCGTCCACGCCCAGGTCCACCGTGCCCGGCCCGACGCCATCGCCGTCGCCCACACCCACTCCGTCCACGGCCGGGCCCTCGCCGCCCTCGGCGAACTCCTCGACCCGATCACCCAGGAGGCCTGCGCCTTCTACCAGGACCACGCCCTCTACGACGCCTACACCGGCGTCACCGTGGACCCCGAGGAAGGCCGCCGGATCGCCGTCGCCCTCGGCACCTTCAAGGCGATCGTGCTCCGCAACCATGGCCTGCTCACCGTCGGCACCTCCGTCGACGCGGCCGCCTGGTGGTTCATCGCCCTCGAACGCTGCGCCCGGGTGCAGCTCGCCGCACGGGCGGCCGGCAAGCCGGTGCTCATCGACCACCGCGAGGCGGTCGCCACCCGGGAACAGCTCGGCAGCGACCTCGTCGCCTGGATCAACTACCAGCCCCTGTGGCGCAGGATCAGCCGAACGGACCCCGAACTCCTGTCGTAACACCATCGCTTCACCCTTCTGTACGTCAATGAGATGGCGCGGCAATCACCCTCCGGCGGGGCGCACGCGGCGGGCGCGAGAGCCGCCGGTACGGCACAATTCCGTGGAATCAACGGCTGGTTGGTCCTTCGGGGCGCGCCGGTACGCATCGACGCGGGCCGTGAAGTGAGCTCGGGAGTGAGCACCGTGGCGGTTCAAGAGGCGAGACAGTACGGCGAGCACGCGACGGCCTGCGCCGGCTGCGCCCACTGCGGGCAGGCCGGGCACCGGCGCGCCGTCGCCGCCTTCCTGGCCCGGCGCGATGAGCTCGCCGCCGGACACGGCGTCCCCGCGGCCGTCGCCCACTCGCCGGTCGCCGCCCGCCAGTGGGTCTCCGACGAGCTCGCCCAGTCCGCCCGCGCGGTGACCGTGCGCGGCCGGGAAGCCGGGCTCGCCTGGCTCGACCGCGTACGCCGCGGCGGTCTCGGCGCCGTCTGGGGCGCCGTCCTCGCCCTCCTCCTCGGCCAGGCCCTCACCGCCATCGGCGGCGGCTGGACCGGCGCCCGCACGGCCGGCCTCTGCACCGCCCTGGTCCTCGCCGTCCTCCTCAGCGCCGCCGCCCACGCCCACCGCGCCCGGGGCGGCCTCCTCGCCCCGCTGATCGGCGAGGACAACCGGCTCTCCACCACCCGCGCCGTCGCCGCCGGCTGGCTGCTGCTCCTCGGCTTCACCCTCCTCTTCCTGGCCTTCCGGTCGCCCGGCGCGACCGCCTTCGGTCTGGTCCGGGGCGCCGGCCTGCTGACCGTCCTCGCCCTCGTCGCCTCCGTCACCGTCACCGCCCGTCTCGTCGTCGCGCGGGGGATCGCGGCCGGCCGCCTCCAGAAGGTGCGGGCCGACCGTCCGCGCGCCGCCGACCTGGTCTGCGACGACAGCGGCCGGGCCGCCCTCGCCGACGTGCAGTACCTCCTCGTCTCCGGTGCCGTCCTCGCCCTGGCCGCCGTCGGACTGGCCCGCGACCCCGACCGGCTGCCCGAGGTGCCCTGGTCCCTCGTGCTGCTCGTCGGCGTCTCGGCGGCCTGGCACCTCGCTGCGAAGGTCACCGAAGGCGTCCGCCCCACGATCCACTCCGTTGTCCGGTCCCGGGAGGCGGGCGACCTCGACGCCCCGATCCGCCCGGGCGACGACATCGAGATCCGCGGCTGCGGCTTCGTCCCACCCGGCGCCGGTGCCCCCGATCCGCTGACCCGTCTGGTCGTCCGCATCGGCCCCGTCCACGCCCACGTGCCGCTGGTCCCGCTCCCGGGCGGCTTCGCCAACCCCACCGACGCGACCCTGACCGTCCCCCTCCCGGCGGACGTGGAACCGGGCCGGGCGGAGGTCTCGGTCGTCACGGCGGCCGGCGTGGAGACCAACCGGGTCACGATCGACGTCGTGGACTGAGCGTCCGGGCCCCCTTCCCGTGTCTCCGGCGCCGGTACGAGGAGAATCGTTCGGCGAGCAGTCGTCCGGGGCGTGGAGAGGTGACCGACGATGACGGGACAGACGGACCGGCCACACGACAAGGGCGACGACCCGAGCCGGCCCGGCAGTACCGATGCCTCGGGCGGGCCCGACGGTACCGGTGCTTCGGGCGGCGCCGGCGGTACCGATGCCTCGGGCGGGCCCGACGATACCGATGCCTCGGGCGGTGCCGGCGGTACCGGTGCCTTGGGTGGGCCCGGCGGTACCGATGCCTCGGGTGGGGCCGGCGGTACCGGAAGTCCGGTCGGGGCCGGCCGCACCGGTGACGCGGACGGGACCGGCACCGGCGACCTGGGCGGGGCCGGTGGGCGTTTCGCCGAGCGGAAGGCCACCTTCGACCTGTGGAAGGCGACCGCCTCCCGCTACGCCCTCCTTCCGCTGCGGATCTTCCTCGGCGTCACCTTCGTCTACGCCGGACTCGACAAGCTCACCGACTCCGCCTTCTTCGCCGACACGGGCGGCGGCTCCATCGGCGAGATGATGCGCGGCGTCCGCGACGGCTCCGCGATCCCCGCCCTCGTCGACCTCGCCCTCAAGAACCCGGCCGGCTTCGGATACGCCATCGCCTTCGGCGAGCTCGCCGTCGGGCTCGGGACCCTCTTCGGTCTCTTCGCCCGGCCGGCGGCGCTCGGCGGCGCGTTGATCTCGCTGAGTCTCTGGCTGACCGTGAGCTGGCAGGTGCACCCGTACTACCTGGGCAACGACCTGGCCTATCTGATGTCCTGGCTCCCGCTGCTGCTGGCCGGGGCCCCGGTGCTCTCGCTGGACCGGCTCCTCGCCGAACGACGCCGTATTCGATAGGCGACCCAGGTCGCGAGGGCGGCGGTGCCGAGGCCGCCGCAGAGCACGGGGATCACCGCGTACCACGGGGTCGTCCAGGCGTCGGCGGCGTCGCCCGCGTAGGCGGCGGCCAGGGCGAGGGCGGTCAGGCCGACGAGCAGCCGACCGGGGCGGAACTCATGAAGCAGCACGGGTGACCTCCACCTGTCCGAGTCCGACCTCCAGCGAGAGGTCCAGGGTGCCGGCCGGGGTGGTCCCGGCCGGCGGGGTGAGCGTCCGGGTCACGTCACGGTCCGGCGCGATGTCGATGTCGCCGGCGGGCGCGCCCGGCAGCTGCAGATCGCCCAGGCCCACCTCGGCGTGCAGCTTCACCACCGCGCTCTTCGGGACGATCACCTTGACCCGTCCGGCGCCCACCCCGACGCGCGTCGCCGCCGTCGTGCCGGCCGGAAGCGGGAGCCGGGACAGGTCGAGCGTGCCGACCCCGGTGCCCAGCTCGTAGCCCGGCCGCACTTCGGCGACCGAGGCGGGCCGCCAGGTCTCGCGGACCCAGTCCATGGTGATGCGACCGGGCAGCGCCGAGGACAGGGCCAGCAGACCCGCCGTGATCACGGTCAGGAAGACCGTGCCGAAACCGGTCCGCCCGAGGAAGCTGCTGACGACGAGGCCCAGGCCGAACACCGCGAGCGCGGCCGCCAGACCGATCTGCAGGCTGGTGCCCAGCGGGTGGGTGTCCCACGTCAGGCCCGTGCCGAGACCGCCCGCGATCAGGGCGAGCAGGAAGACGAGCCCCCCTATGGAGAGCGGGCTCCGGCGGACGGAGGGCGCCGGACGCCCGGGCACCGCCGGGTCGGGCCCCCACTGACTGCCCGGCTTCGGCACCTCGCCGTTCACCCGGCCGTCCTCGTCCAGGATTCCGTGCGGACCCCACAGATAGCCGACGGCGATCTTGCCCGTCGAGCCGTCCTTGACGATCGGGTCCTTCCACCAGGAGGGGAACTCGGCGAGTGGCGGCGCCTTGGTCTCGGGCGGCGCCTCGGCGACCGTGAGGACGGTCGCCGCGTCCGACCTGCCCTCGGTCTCGCCGCCGACCCGCCGCCGCTGCGACCAGACCGCCGCCCCGCACACCGCGAGCGTCAGCGTGAGCGTGAAGCCCAGCATCTCCCCGCTGTGCAGGGTCGACAGGAAGATCCCGCAGCCGATCAGCGCCATCAGCAGGGCCGCCAGGGAGGCCCCGGACACCCGGCCCGTCAGCAGTCCGCGCCCTTCGCTCTCCTCCTCGCCCACGAGCGGGATCAGCAGCCACGCGAAGCCGTAGAACACCAGCCCCAGGCCGCCCGTCACCGACAGCACGCCGATCACCACCCGGAATATGACCGGGTCCAGGTCGAAGCGCCGACCGAGGCCTCCGCACACGCCGCCCACGACGTTGCTTCCGCGCGAGCGCCGGAGCGGCGGGGCGGGATCGGCCTCCGCCGGCGGCGGGGCCTCGTGCTGCGAAGGCATCGAACTCGTCATGCCTCCATGGTGACGGCCCGTGACGTCCCGCGGCACCGGGGCCGACCCTGGCCCGACCCTGATATTCACGGGGCCTTCGCCCCCGAGTCCGTACCAGGGACGATCTCAGGGCCGACCCTGATGTCCGGGGCGGGCCGAACGTGTGACGATCGGTGCATGTCCGCAACCGCTCGTGTCACCGAGATCGACGAACCGCCCGTGCGCAGGCTCTACAGGAGCGCCGACGGGCGGTGGCTCGGCGGTGTCGCACGCGGTCTCGCGGGCCACCTCGGTCTGCCGGTCGTCTGGGTGCGCGCGCTCTTCGTGGTGCTGTCGTTCTCGAACGGCCTGGGCATCGTGCTCTACGCGGTCTTCTGGATCGTCGTCCCGCTGGGCGTCGGCGGAAGGTCCGCCCCGCGCTCCCTCTTCGAGACCACCTCGGACGGGCGCCGCAGGCTGCGCAAGCCCGACCGGGGCCAGGTCGTCGCCCTGATCGCGCTCGGCATCGGCCTCGCGGCCCTCGTCGGGAACGTCAGCGTCGACAACGAGACCGGACGCTACATATGGCCGCTGATCCTCATCGCCGTCGGCGTCGTCCTCGTCTGGAGACAGGCGGACAACGCCCGCCGGGCCAGCTGGACCGATCCAGGGCGCCGCAAGCGCGCGTTCCAGCTCGTCCGCGGTCTCGTCGGCGTCGGTCTCGTCGGCACCGGTCTCGCGGTCTTCCTGGTGGTCCGCGGCTCCGTCGCCCAGTTCGGCACGGCCATCACCGCCGCCGTCGCCGTCCTCACCGGCATAGCGCTCCTCGCCGGCCCCTGGCTGGTCCGCATGTCGCAGGACCTCAACGACGAGCGGACCATGCGCATCCGCGCCCAGGAGCGCGCCGAGGTCGCGGCCCACGTCCACGACTCCGTGCTGCACACCCTGACCCTGATCCAGCGCAACGCCGACGACCCCGGCGAGGTGCGCCGCCTCGCCCGCGCGCAGGAGCGCGAGCTGCGGAACTGGCTCTACAAGCCCGAGGGCACCGGGAGGGACGAGGAGCCCGAGACCCTCGCGGAGGCGGTGAAGAGAGCGGCGGCCGAGGTCGAGGACAAGCACGGCGTCCCGCTGGAGGTGGTCGTCGTCGGAGACTGCCCGCTCGACGAGAAGCTGGCCGCGCAGATGCAGGCCGCGCGCGAGGCGATGGTCAACGCCGCCAAGTACGGTGGCGAGGGCGGGGCCGTGCAGGTGTACGCCGAGGTGGAGGGCCGTACGGTCTTCGTCTCGGTGCGGGACCGGGGACCGGGCTTCGACCCGGATGCGGTGCCCGAGGACCGGATGGGCGTACGAGAATCGATCATCGGCCGTATGCAGCGCAACGGCGGTACAGCCCGGCTGCGGTCACCGCAGGGCGGGGGCACCGAAGTGGAGCTCGAGATGGAGAGGGCGGACGGATGAGCGACGAGACCGGAGCGACGACCGGAACCGATGCGGAGGCGCCGGGCACGGAGCGCCGGGTGCGGGTGGTGCTCGTCGACGACCACCGGATGTTCCGCACCGGGGTCCAGGCCGAGATCGGCCGGACCGAGGTCACCGGCGTGGAGGTGGTCGGCGAGGCCGCCGACGTCGACCAGGCGGTCACGGTCATCACCGCGACCCGCCCCGAGGTCGTCCTCCTCGACGTGCACCTGCCGGGCGGCGGCGGGGTCGAGGTGCTGCGGCGCTGCGCGAGCCTGATGGGCGCGCCCGAGGACCCGGTCCGTTTCCTGGCCCTGTCGGTCTCGGACGCGGCCGAGGACGTCATCGGGGTGATCCGGGGTGGTGCCCGCGGTTATGTCACCAAGACGATCACCGGGACCGACCTGGTCGACTCGATCTTCCGCGTCCAGGAGGGTGATGCCGTCTTCTCGCCGCGCCTCGCCGGCTTCGTCCTGGACGCCTTCGCCTCGACGGACGCGCCTCCGGTGGACGAGGACCTGGACCGGCTCACCCAGCGGGAGCGCGAGGTGCTGCGGCTGATCGCCCGGGGATACGCGTACAAGGAGATCGCCAAGCAGCTCTACATCTCGGTGAAGACGGTCGAGTCGCACGTCTCGGCGGTGCTGCGGAAGCTCCAGCTCTCCAACCGCCACGAGCTGACCCGTTGGGCCACCGCCCGCCGTCTGGTCTGAGGGGGGTCTCAGCCGACCCGGGTGGCCCCGGCGAAGGGCATCTCGTCGATGGGGGCGATGCGCACCGGGGCGCCCGGCCGGGGTGCGTGGATCATCTGGCCGCCGCCGATGTAGAGCCCGACGTGGCTGATCCCGGAGTAGAAGAAGACCAGGTCACCGGGGGCGAGCTGGGAGCGGGAGACGCGACGGCCGGCGTTGATCTGGGTGTACGTCGTGCGGGGCAGGGAGACGCCGGCCGCGCGCCAGGCCGCCTGGGTGAGGCCGGAGCAGTCGTAGGCGGAGGGGCCCGTCGCTCCCCACACGTACGGCTTGCCGAGCTGGGCGCGGGCGAAGGAGACGGCCTCGGCGGCCCGTCCGTCCGGGGCGGTCACCGGTTCGCGCTCGCCGCCCGAGGAGCGGTCGGCCCGTACCGTCGGGGAGGCGTCGGCCGTGCCCGTACCGCTGGGGCCGTCGGTCCGCGTCGAGGCGCCGGAGCCGTCCCGGGCCGCGGCGGCCGCCTCGTACCGTGCGCGTTCCTCCTCGGTCAGCCGGGCGAGCAGCGCCCTGGCCTCGGCCAGCTTGCCGACCACGGCCGCCTTCTGCCGCCGCAGCTCCGCCTCGTGCCCGCGCAGTGCGGTCAGTCTTCCCGCCGACTCGCCGCGCAGCTGCCGGATCGCGGTGAGCTCGCGGCGTACGGCCGTGACGGCGGCCGCCTGCCGGTCCCCGGCCTTCTCGGCGAGCGCGGCCCGCTCCAGGTACTGGTCGGGGTCGGAGGTGAGGGCGAGCTGGACCGCGGGGTCGAGCCCTCCGGAGCGGTACTGGGCGGCGGCCATGGCCCCGAGCGCGTCCCGGGCGGTGTTGAGGCGTTCGGTCCTGCGGGCAGCCTCGTCGCGCAGCCGGTCGAAGGCGGTGCGCGCCTCGTCGGCCTTCTCCTTCGCCCCGTTGTACCGCTCCGTCGCGACCTCGGCCTCCTCGTAGAGCCGGTCGACCTTCGCCTTGACCTGGGCGGTGGTGGGCCGGGGGTCCGCGTGGCCGGACCCTTCGAAGAGCGTCGCCGTCGCCGCGGAGGCGAGGGCGAGGGTGGCGGCCGTGCGGACCGCCGAGGTGCCGAGCGGGGACTGTTTGGACTTCCGGTGCGCTGCCACGAGGGCGGGTCACATCCTCTTCCCTGAGGGGGCCGGTGGCCGCCGGGCCGGCGGCGGGCCGCACAGGGGAGACGGACCGCCGCCGGGTTTTCTCGGCGGGGGTGACCGACGCCGCCGGAACACCGGCGGTGGTGGGGAGCCGGTCACCTGGTGGAGGACGCTAAACCTGGGGTCACGGCCGGACGGGGAGTTGACCGCTATTGATGACAGTTGACGTGTCGGGGACCGATTCCTTTCGCGCGGAGTGAGGGGACGGGGTCATTCCGGCGGCCGTCCGACCGAAGCGGCGGGGGGAGTGGACCCGGCCCGAGAGCAGTGCTAGGGCCCCGGTTAGGCTCCGCTCCATGGACGTACTCATCAATGTCTTCGTCGCCCTGCACATCATCGGTATCGCCTCCCTCCTCGGCGGCTTCCTCACCCAGATGAAGGCGATGGGCGCGGGTACGGCCCGTTTCAGCCCCGCGATGCTGCACGGCGCGCTGACCATGCTGATCACGGGCGTCGCGCTCGTCGGCCTCAACCAGGCCGACGACCACACCGTGAACAACCTCAAGATCGGCATCAAGCTGGCGATCCTCGTCGTGATCCTCGGCCTCGTCTACGTCAAGCGGGACGAGGAGAAGGTCGACAAGGGCCTCTTCGCCGCCGTCGGTGGCCTGACCACGGCGAACATCTTCATCGCGACCCTCTGGGTGTGAGCCGCCGGGGCCGTCGGGTGTGAGCCCTTCCACAGCCTCCGTCCCGAAGGCGGACCCGGATGTCGGCGGGGCGTCCTAGACTCGTGAGGCGATGAGCAGCCTCTTTGACGACAGCTTCCTGGCCGGCCTCCAGAACCACTCGGAGGAGCCGCCGCCCCACCCCGAGGACGACGAGCACGGCTCCCCGGCCGGTGAGGAGGTCCCGCACGACCTCTTCGGGGAGCATTTCGACGCGCCTCCGCCCGCCCGGGAGACGCACTACCGCGACGGCCACCCCCGGCCCGTCGTGGACCCCGCCGCGCTCCTGGAGGGGCTGAACGAGCAGCAGCGCGCCGCCGTCGTCCACACGGGCACCCCGCTGCTCATCGTCGCCGGCGCCGGCTCGGGCAAGACCCGGGTGCTCACCCACCGCATCGCCCACCTCCTGGGCACCCGGCACGTCCACCCCGGTCAGATACTGGCGATCACCTTCACGAACAAGGCCGCCGGCGAGATGAAGGAGCGCGTCGAGCAGC
The DNA here is from genome assembly GCF_040613865.1 of Streptomyces sp. NPDC006197. Taxonomy (NCBI): domain Bacteria; kingdom Bacillati; phylum Actinomycetota; class Actinomycetes; order Kitasatosporales; family Streptomycetaceae; genus Streptomyces; species Streptomyces sp. NPDC006197. Next base: position 19,548 of record NZ_JBEXSZ010000075.1, read on the forward strand.
TCGTCGGACCGCGGGCCAACGCGATGTGGGTCATGACCTTCCACAGCGCCTGCGTCCGCATCCTGCGCCGCGAGTCGAAGAAGCTCGGCTTCACCTCCTCCTTCTCGATCTACGACGCCGCCGACTCCAAGCGGCTGATGGCGCTGGTCTGCCGGGACCTGGACCTCGATCCGAAGAAGTTCCCGCCGAAGTCGTTCAGCGCCAAGATCTCGAACCTGAAGAACGAGCTGATCGACGAGGAGACCTTCGCCGACCAGGCCGCCGACGGCTTCGAGAAGACGCTCGCCGAGGCGTACCGGATGTACCAGGCGCGGCTGCGCGAGGCCAACGCCCTGGACTTCGACGACATCATCATGACGACGGTCCACCTGCTCCAGGCGTTCCCCGACGTCGCCGAGCACTACCGGCGCCGCTTCCGCCACGTGCTCGTCGACGAGTACCAGGACACCAACCACGCCCAGTACACGCTGGTGCGCGAGCTCGTCGGCACCGGCTACGAGGACCTCGGCCCGGCCGAGCTGTGCGTCGTCGGCGACGCCGACCAGTCGATCTACGCCTTCCGCGGCGCGACCATCCGCAACATCCTCCAGTTCGAGGAGGACTACCCGGACGCGACGACGATCCTCCTGGAGCAGAACTACCGCTCCACCCAGACGATCCTCTCCGCCGCCAACGCCGTCATCGAGCGCAACGAGTCCCGCCGCCCCAAGAACCTGTGGACGAACGCGGGCGCGGGAGCGCAGATCACCGGTTACGTCGCCGACACCGAGCACGACGAGGCCCAGTTCGTCGCCGACGAGATCGACCGGCTCACCGACGCGGGCGAGGCCAGGGCCGGGGACGTCGCCGTCTTCTACCGGACCAACGCCCAGTCCCGTGTCTTCGAAGAGATCTTCATCCGCGTCGGCCTGCCCTACAAGGTCGTCGGCGGCGTGCGCTTCTACGAGCGCAAGGAGGTCCGGGACGTCCTCGCGTACCTGCGGGTCCTCGCCAACCCCGAGGACAACGTCCCGCTGCGCCGCATCCTCAACGTCCCCAAGCGCGGCATCGGCGAGCGCGCAGAGGCGATGATCGATGCCCTGTCCCTGCGCGAGAAGATCACCTTCCCGCAGGCCCTCAAGCGGGTGGACGAGGCGTACGGCATGGCCGCCCGCTCGGCGAACGCCGTGAAGCGGTTCAACGCGCTCATGGACGAACTGCGCACCGTCGTCGAGTCCGGCGCCGGCCCCGCCGTCGTCCTGGAGGCCGTCCTGGAGCGGACGGGCTACCTCGCCGAGCTCCAGGCCTCGACCGACCCGCAGGACGAGACCCGCATCGAGAACCTCCAGGAACTCGCCGCCGTCGCCCTCGAGTTCGAGCAGGAGCGCGGCGAGGAGCCCGCGACCCTCGCCGAGTTCCTGGAGCAGGTCGCCCTCGTCGCCGACTCCGACCAGATCCCCGACGAGGACGAGGAGGGCCGGGGCGTCATCACCCTGATGACCCTGCACACCGCCAAGGGCCTGGAGTTCCCGGTGGTGTTCCTCACCGGCATGGAGGACGGCGTCTTCCCGCACATGCGCGCCCTCGGGCAGGCGAAGGAGCTGGAGGAGGAGCGGCGCCTGGCGTACGTGGGCATCACGCGCGCGCGTGAGCGGCTCTACCTCACCCGCTCGTCGATGCGCAGCGCCTGGGGCCAGCCCTCGTACAACCCGGCCTCGCGTTTCCTGGAGGAGATCCCGCCCGCGTACCTGGAGTGGAAGCGGACCGGTCCGATGGCCAAGCCCGCCGGGCCGACCTCGGGGATCACCTCCTCGCTCTCGTCCTCCCGTTCGCGCTCCGGCCCCTCCGGCTTCGCCACCCGGCGCGCCGGCGAGAAGCCGGTCATTTCCCTCCAGGTCGGCGACCGGGTCACGCACGACCAGTTCGGGCTCGGCACGGTCATGGCGGTGCAGGGCGCCGGCGGGGACGCCCAGGCGACGATCGACTTCGGCGACGACAAGCCGAAGCGGCTGCTCCTGCGGTACGCGCCGGTCGAGAAGCTGTAGCGAGGCGGTACGGGAAGGGCCCCGGCGTCATCCGCCGGGGCCCTTCCTGTGGCCACTTCTCGTACGGGGAAGGCCCAGTCAGCTGAGCGGGTTGAGGCCGTGCCTCAGCAGCCAGGGCAGCGGGTCGATCGCGGAGCCGCCGCCGGGCCGGACCTCGAAGTGGAGGTGCGGGCCGGTGGAGTTGCCGGAGTTGCCCGAGTAGGCGATGACGTCGCCGGCCTTGACGTAACCCGAGCGGATCTTGGTGCTGCTGAGGTGGCAGTACCAGGTCTCGGTGCCGTCGGGGGAGGTCACGATCGCCATGTTGCCGTAGGCGCTGTTCCACTGCGTGCGGACGGTGCCGTCGGTGGCGGCCATGACGGGGGTGCCGTACTGCACGGGGAAGTCGATGCCCGTGTGCAGCGACATCCAGTTGACGCCCGACTGGCCGAAGCGCGCGCTGAGCTGGTGGAGCTTCACCGGCAGCAGGTACTTGGGGCGCAGCGCCTCCTTGCGGGCCGCTTCCTCCTCGCGCTTCTTCTTCTCGGCCGCCTGGCGGGCGCGGAGGTCGATGCGCTCCTGGGTGCGGCTGGCGCGGTCGCCGAAGTCGCGGGCGTCGGCGCTGAGCGCGGCGAGCTGGGTGTCGAGCGCGCTGTTGGCGGCGACCTGCTTGACCGAGGCCGGGTCGGCGGCGGCCAGCGAGGTCGTGTCGTCCTTCTGTCCGCCGGCCGTGTCGGGGCTGGTGAGGCCGCCGACGGAGGCGGCGGCGATGCCGGCGACTCCCATGACGCAGGCGGAGGGGACGGCGACGGTCAGCAGCGCGGACCGTTTGGCGGGGGTGCGGCGACGGGCGCGGCTGCCGCCGGAGGAGCGGCGCACGGAGCGGCCGGCGAGGGGCGACTCCGTACGGAGCTCGACGGCCGGTCCGACGGTCGGCTCGTCCTGGTCGTAGGCGTCGTCGTCGACGTCCTCGCCGTCGAGGGCCTCCGGAGCTCCGGCGTCGGCCGGGTCATAGGTCTCGTCGGCCTCGTAAGCGGGGTAGGTCTCGTCGGCCTCGTCCGAGGCCGGTCCCTGGTGCCCTTCGTGTCCCTGGTGTCCCTCGTGTTGCGCGGGGACGTACTCGAAGGCGAACTCGGGCGTGTGCTCGGCCTGCGGGGTGTACTGGTGGGGTACGACCGGCTCGGGCTCCGGGGTCGCGTGGTTCCACGCGGTCGCGTCGAAGGCGCCGGTCTCGGTCGCGAAGGCGGGGGCGGCCCACTGGCCGGTGGCGTCGTAGGCCTCGTAGCCGTACGTGCCCTGGGCGGCGTACGCGCCGGCGTGGGCGGTCTCGTACTGGCCGGTGTGCTGGGCCTCGGTCCAGGCGGAGGCATCCCACTGCCCGGTGGTGTCGTACTGCGACGCGGCGGTCTCGTAGGAGCTGGCGGTTTCGTAGGAGCCGGCGGTGCTCCACTGGCCCGTGGTGTCCCACTGGCCGGTCGTGTCGTACTGCCCGGTGGTGTCGTACTGCCCCGTCGTCGCGTACGTGTCGGTGGCCGCGTACTGGCCGAGGTCCCACTGGCCGCTGTGGTCGGCCTGATCGCCGGGATAGGAGCCGAAGAGCGGGTCGATGGCGAAGCTGCCGGTGGTGTGGGCGCCGTCGCCGGCGTACCCGGCGTGGGGGTGCTGGTCGTTCACCAACGTCTCTCTCGCCTCGGCAGCAGGAGCAGTCCGGGGCGGGCCCGTGAGGGGTGTCCCGGGGGTAAGCAGTGGCGCGACTGTACCCGGCGGTACGCGCGGCGGACAATCTTCCGAGGGGTTTGGGCCCGCAGGAAACGGGCAATCGACCGCGTTTTGCCAGGTCGGGTGGAGAGCTTTGGCCTTGTGTTCGATGAACGTTCGAAAAACGGTGTCGTGGGGTCAGGCGACGGAGGTGGCGCCGGGCTCCTCCTCCCGCGTCCCGACGGCCACCGGACCGCCCGCGTCGAGGGCCTCCCGGACCCCGGCGGCCACCGTCGGATGCACGGGCAGCGCGAGATGGCCGATGCCGCTCACCCGCACGTTGTGCACGAGCAGGTCGGGATGGTCGAGACGGGCGGTCTCCACCGGAACCATCACCTGGTCCAGATCGCTCCAGAAGCTCACGAACCGGGTCCGGCAGCCCGGCGCGGGCCCGGCGAGCTCCCGCAGGACCTCCGAACCGGGCCGCATCTGCCGCACCAGCGGATGCGCGTCGGCGAGCGGGGCCACCGTGGTGCCCGCGTGCGGGGTGCCGAGCATGACCAGGGTGTGCACCCGGGAGTCGCCGCCCAGTCGCTGCACGTAATAACGGGCGATCAGCCCGCCGAGACTGTGCCCGACGATGTCGACCTCGGCGTGTCCGGTGCGGGCGCGAACCTCGTCCACCCGGCGGCCCAGCAGCTCGGCGGCGGCCCGCAGGTCGCAGGTGAGCGGGGAGTAGTTGAGCGACTCGACGCAGTCACGGCCGTGCCGGAGGAGGGAACGGCGGAGCATGACGAAGACCGACCGGTTGTCGACGAAGCCGTGCAGGAGGATCACCGGCCGGCTGCCCGGGGCGATCGTCGTGGGCGGCGGGGCGGGGGAGAGCCGCTCGGCGACCATCCCGGAGGGGTAGAGGACGAGATGGCCGGTGAGGATCGCGACTTCCAGCGCGGTGGCCTTCATGAGGGCGGTGACCTTGGCGAGCTCCATGTCCGGCCTCCCGAACGGCACGCGGGGCCGAACGGTACGCCGGTCCGCCGTGTGCCGCGCCGCCCGGACGGCGGCACGAGACGCGGTGACCTCGTCACGGCTCCCTTCGCGACCGGCCCCGCTCGCGACTGATGGGCCCAGGAGGAGGGCCCGAAGCGGGGACGACGCAGAGCGAACATGTCCCATGTGTGATTTCCCCCTCGGACGCCGTCGCGAAACAGCTCCGGTGCGGGATGCTGGGGATAACGTTCGTTCACCTCCCCGGCAGTCAAGCGCGGGGTCGCATGTGGAGGCAGTGATGGGTGTGAGCGGTCCGATCCGTGTGGTCGTCGCCAAACCGGGTCTCGACGGCCACGATCGCGGAGCCAAGGTGATCGCGAGGGCGCTGCGCGACGCGGGCATGGAGGTCATCTACACCGGGCTCCACCAGACCCCCGAGCAGATCGTCGACACCGCGATCCAGGAGGACGCCGACGCGATCGGCCTCTCGATCCTCTCCGGAGCGCACAACACGCTGTTCGTGAAGGTCCTGGAGCTCCTCAAGGACCGTGACGCGGAGGACATCAAGGTCTTCGGCGGCGGCATCATCCCCGACGCGGACATCCCGCCGCTCAAGGAGAAGGGCGTGGCGGAGATCTTCACGCCGGGCGCGACGACCGCGTCCATCGTCGAGTGGGTGAACGCGAACGTCCGCGTCGCCGCGTAGTCCGCTGCGCGGTGCACATGAGCCTCGGCCGACGGGGCCCTCCCCGCCCGGGAGGGCCCTGTCGACGTCCGGGGGCGTGCCGACCGGGCCGACACCTCAGGAGTCGGGCGCCGGCGCGGGGCCGGGCGTCGGTACGGAGTCGGGTGCCGGTACGGAGTCGGGCGGTGGTGCGGAGTCGGGCGCCGGTGCGCGACCGAGCGGTATTACGGAATCGGGTGCCGGCGTGGGGCCGAGCGGTGGTGCGGAGGCGCCCGGCGGGGGTGGCGGCGTGAGTTCGGCGTGCATCGCGGCGCGGAGGCGGAGGGTGGAGACCAGGCGCTGGAAGGCCTCCGACCAGTAGCCGCCCGCACCGGGGGAACTGTCCTCCGCCTCGTCCGGACGGGCCGTCAGGGACTCCAGCCGGCGCGCCGCCTCCGGGGCGAGGCAGCGCTCCGCCAGGCCCATCACCCCGCTGAAGCTCCACGGGTAGCTACCCGCCTCGCGCGCGATGTCGAGCGCGTCGATCACCGCGACGCCGAGCGGCTCCGCCCACGGGACGGCACAGACGCCGAGCAGCTGGAACGCCTCCGACAGCCCGTGGGCCGCGATGAACGAGGCGACCCAGCGCGCCCGTTCCTCCACGGGGAGCGTCGACAGGAGCTGGGCGCGCTCGCCCAGGGACGAGGTGCCGGGGCCCGTGGCGGGCGGGACGGAGGGTGATCCGAGCAGCGCGCGCGACCATGCCGGGTCGCGCTGGCGCACGGCGGCCCGGCACCAGGCCGCGTGCAGTTCGCCCTGCCAGTCGTCGGCGACCGGCAGCGCCACGATCTCCTCCGGGCCGCGTCCCCCGAACCTGGCCGGCCAGGAGGGCAGCGGCGTCGCCTCGACGAGCTGACCCAGCCACCAGGAACGCTCGCCCCGACCCGCCGGAGGCGTCGCTACCAGGCCGTCCCGCCGCATCGCCGCGTCGCACTCGTGCGGGGCCTCGACGGCGATCGTCGGCATCGGGGCCGTCCGGTCCAGGCCGACGCAGGTGGCGGCCCGGGCCGCCATCCGGCCCGCGAGGGCGGAGGCCGGCAGGGCGGAGAGCAACTCGGCGGCGGTGGCCCGGACGTTGCGGCTGCGGTCGTCGAGGGCCTCCTCCAGGAACTCCTCGTCGGCGTCGGAGAGCCCGGCCCACAGCGAGTCCAGGAACATCAGCCGGTCCTCCGCCCGCTCGGTGGACCAGGTCGAGGCGAGCAGCGCGAGACCGGCGGCCGGGTCCTCGGCCCGTACGGCGGAGAGCAGGGCGACCCGCTCGGCGAACAGGCCCTCGTCCCACAGCGCGCGGACCCCCTCGGCGTCCTCCGGGGACGGGAGGCGGCCGCCCGCGCCCCGGCCCCGGAGGGCGAACCTCCACTCGGGGTTGAGCCGGGCCAGCCACAGGCCGCGCGGACCCGCCAGGCGCAGCGCCTGGGGACGCAGATCGGTGCGGGCCCTGGCCGCGTCGAGCAGCGCGGGCAGGGCGGCGGGCGGCGCCTTGTAGCCGTGCCGGTCGGCGAGGGCCAGCCACTGGGGGAGCAGCTCGGCCAGGTCGGGGGCGGCCCCGCGCCGCCCGGCGGGCGAGGGCGCGGTCCGGCCGGCGAGCAGCTGTTCGAGGCGGAGCCGGGCGGCCTCGGGCAGCGGCGCACGCGGATCCTCCGGCGCGGGCTCCGGCAAGGGCGCGGCGGGGCCGGGCCGCAACCCCGCCCTGCGTCGTACGGTGTGCAGCGCGGCCGCGTCGAGCAGCGCGCCCGGCAGGCCCCGGGCCGCGGCGGAGCCCGCGGGCGCGGCGGGAGGCCGCCGGTCCGTCCCCAGCATCGCCGAGCTGACGAGCTCCTCCCAGGACGGGGTGGCCGTCTCGTCCTCGGTCGTTCCCGCCGTCGGCGCGGCGGGGGTGGTCGCGGTCGTGTCCATCGGACTCCTCCGGTGGGTCGGTGCGCGGTGGCCGGGCGTCATATGAGGGGGACCGTCTCGCCCGGGGCCTCCGGCGACCAGGCGGCGAGCGGGGTGAACCCCCGGTGCCCGACCTCCCCGAAGACGGTCACCGGGGCGCCGCCGGACAGGGCGACCAGGCGCCAGAGACCGGGCCGCGACTGGGCGGCGGGCGTCAGGGGCAGTGCCTCGCGGCCGTCGGCGTCGGCGAGCTGCCAGCCGTACTCCGCGGGCGCCGGCACGACCTGGCTCAACGTCACGGGCCAGGAGTCCAGCCACGGGTCCTCGCGGAGCGCGCGGCCGTACGCGTCGAGCGCCGCGCCGACCGGTCCGCCCGCCGGCGGGGCGACGGGGCCCGCGACCGGGACGAACCGCTCGCCCGGCTCCGCCCGCACCTGACCCGAGCCGGTGTGCGGTGTCAACTCGCCGTCCAGCAGCGCGCCCACGGGAAGCGCGAGCTGTGGCGACCGGCCCGCCGCGCCGAAGGAGAGCAGGAGCGCGGTGCGTCCGGACGCCGTGCCGTGCAGCCAGATCCGACGGGTCGTCAGCCGGGCGTCGGCCGCGTCGTACTGCGCGAGGACCAGCCAGTGGTCGCGCACCGGGACGCCGTCGGCCGGGGCGGTGAGGCCCACCCGGGTCCGTACCGTCGTCGCGAACGGGGCGGGCAGCCGGTCCGCCGCCAGCCACGCCCGGCCGAGGAGGTGCGTCAGCACGCACTCCTCAAGGAGCCGCACCGGCCAGCCCGGCCCCGAGCCCGGTATCGCCCCCAGCTCCCGGACCCGCCCGGCGAGCCCCGGCGCCTGGGCGTCGACCATGCGGGCTGCCGTCTCCTCCCACAGCCCGTACCCCGCCTGCCCGGCCGCCGCCAGACCGCCGCGCAGCAGGTCGGCGAGGCGCTGCTCCAACTCCTGCGCGCCCGAGGTGATCCGGGCCGCCCTGCGCTCGGCCCGGCGGCGCGCCGCCTCCGGATCCGCCGTCGCTCCCGGGGCTCCGTCCCCGGCCCGGAGGTCCGCGCTCGCGGCCCGGTCGCGCCGCGCGGTGAGCCACTGCGCGGCCCAGTCGGGCGCGGGGCACCCCTCGGCGGCGATCCCGTCCGCCGCCCGGAGCAGCAGCAGGCCCAGCGCGTGCTTGCAGGGGGACTTACGGCTGGGGCAACCGCAGGAGTACGCGGGCCCCGTGGTGTCGACGACCGTCCGGTACGGCGTGCTTCCACCGCCCTTGCACAGGCCCCAGACGGCGCCGTCGCCGCAGCCCGTCTCCGACCAGGGCCCGGCCGTGCCGAGCTTGCTCCCCGCTTTGCGCGACGCTTCGTCAGGAGCCAGTGCAAGCACCTGTTCCGCCGTCCAGCGCACCCCCATGGCATTCATGTCGTCGACGGTAGAGGCCGCCACTGACAACGCTTCCGGCCTGGCGGTTCCGGGAGGGGGACGAGGGTGCGGTGATTTGACTTTACTCTCCCTTTACGATTCTCTGCGGCGACCGACGAACCGCACCACGCCGTCCAGGGGGACCCCATGAAGCGCACCGTCCGCACCGCCGTCTCGGCCCTCGCCGTCGCCGGCCTCGCCCTCGGCCTCGGGGCCTGTTCCGAGGCCGCCGAGAAGGCCGTCGACCAGGTCGACAAGTCCGTGAACGAGACCTACGAGGTCACGTACGAGGTCAGCGGCAAGAACATCGAGTCGATCGACTACCACGCCGGCGGCGGCACCGCGATGGAGCCGAAGCTCGAGTCCGAGAAGAAGCCCGCCACGCCGTGGAAGAAGACGGTGACGCTGAAGGGCATCATGCCGCCGGCCGTCATGCCGGTCTCGCTCGACCCCGCCGACCTCACCTGCAAGGTCATCCACAACGGCAAGGTCATCAAGGAGGCCAAGGACCAGGAGGCGATGGCAGGAGGCTGCGTCGCCGTCTCCCCGATCGTCGGCTGACCCTCTCTCACCTCCCGATCGACGACTGTCTCTCCTCGCCTCCCAGTCGCCGACTGACCTCTCCTCACCTCTCCAACCGGCCCTGACCAGCGGCGACATCCGATTGTCAGTGGCATGGTGCACGGTGGATCGCACAGCAGGTCGAACGATCTGGAGGGGGATCCATGCCCGTGCCCGAAACCATCGCGAAGCCCGGTTCCGGTGTCGAGACGGACACCGGACCGGGACGGCAGCAGACCGCCACCGAGGCCCTGAGGCCGCACGCCGAGCACGCCTTCGCCCACGAACTCGCGGCCCTCGCCGCCGCCGACGACCGGCCCCGGCCCGCCCGCTGGCGCCTCTCCCCGTGGGCCGTCGCCACCTACCTCCTCGGCGGCACGCTCCCCGACGGCACCGTCATCACGCCCAAGTACGTCGGACCGCGCCGCATCGTGGAAGTCGCCGTCACCACGCTCGCCACCGACCGGGCGCTGCTCCTCCTCGGCGTCCCCGGCACCGCCAAGACCTGGGTCTCCGAGCACCTCGCCGCCGCCGTCAGCGGCGACTCCACCCTCCTCGTCCAGGGCACCGCCGGCACGCCCGAGGAGGCCATCCGGTACGGCTGGAACTACGCGCGGCTCCTCGCCCACGGCCCCAGCGAGGACGCCCTCGTCCCCGGCCCCGTGATGCGCGCGATGTCCCAGGGCATGACCGCCCGGGTCGAGGAGCTCACCCGCATCCCCGCCGACGTGCAGGACACGCTCATCACGATCCTGTCCGAGAAGACCCTGCCCGTCCCCGAGCTCGGCCAGGAGGTGCAGGCAGTCTCCGGCTTCAACCTGATTGCCACCGCCAACGACCGCGACCGCGGCGTCAACGAGCTCTCCAGCGCCCTGCGCCGTCGCTTCAACACCGTCGTGCTGCCGCTGCCCGCGACTCCTGAGGCCGAGGTCGACATCGTCGCCCGCCGGGTCGAGCAGCTCGGCCGCTCCCTCGAACTGCCCGTCCTGCCCGACGGCGTGGACGAGATCCGACGGGTCGTCACCGTCTTCCGCGAGCTGCGGGACGGGGTCACCACCGACGGCCGGACGAAGGTCAAGTCCCCCTCGGGGACGCTCTCCACGGCCGAGGCGATCTCCGTCGTCACCGGCGGACTCGCCCTCGCCGCCCACTTCGGCGACGGCGTCCTGCGCCCCGGCGACATCGCCGCCGGCATCCTCGGCGCGGTCGTCCGCGACCCGGCGGCCGACCGGGTCGTCTGGCAGGAGTACCTGGAAACGGTCGTGAGGGAGAGAGACGGCTGGAAAGACTTCTACCGCGCCTGCCGCGAGGTGAGCGCATGACCACCACGGCCACGGCCCCCCACACCTCCCGCCCACCGGACCCGCTCCCCGCCCCGGGCAGCGAGCCCCGTCCGGGCGGGGGCGGCGGGCGGCGCGGGGAGCCCCTGTTGCTCGGGGTGCGTCATCACGGGCCCGGGTCCGCGCGTGGGGTACGGGCGGCGCTGGAGGCGGCGGGGCCCGCCGCGGTGCTCGTCGAGGGGCCCGCCGAGGCCGACGCCCTCGTGGCCCTCGCCGCGGACCCGGACATGCGGCCGCCTGTCGCGTTGCTCGCCCACGCCGTGGACGACCCCGGGCGGGCCGCGTTCTGGCCGATGGCCGAGTTCTCGCCCGAGTGGGTCGCGATCCGCTGGGCCCTCGACCACGGCGCCGCCGTCCGCTTCGTCGACCTGCCCGCCGCCCACACCCTCGCCGCCGCCGACCCCACCTGGAGGGACGAGGAGGAGGCCACGGGCAGCGGCCCGCGGATCGACCCGATCGCCGAACTCGCCGGGGCCGCCGGGTACGAGGACGCCGAGCGCTGGTGGGAGGACGTCGTCGAACTGCGCGGGGACGGCGATCCCACCGCCCCCTTCGAGGTCCTCGCCGAGGCCATGGGCGCCCTCCGCGAGACGTACGGGCACGGCGGCCACCCCCGCGACCTGGTCCGCGAGGCGCACATGCGGCTCAAGCTGCGCGCCGCCCGCAAGGAGTTCGGGGACTCCGTCGCCGTCGTCTGCGGCGCCTGGCACGTGCCCGCCCTCACCCGCAGGACCACCGTCGCCGCCGACAAGGCCCTCCTCAAGGGCCTGCCCCGGGCGAAGGCCGAGCTGACCTGGGTCCCCTGGACCCACCGCAGACTCGCCCGCCGCTCCGGCTACGGCGCCGGGATCGACGCGCCCGGCTGGTACGGACACCTCTTCGCCGCCCCCGACCGGCCCGTGGAGCGCTGGATGACGAAGGTCGCCGGGCTCCTCAGGGCCGAGGACCACCCCGTCTCCTCCGCCCACGTCATCGAGGCCGTCCGGCTCGCCGAGACGCTCGCCGTCCTGCGCGGCCGCCCGCGCCCCGGCCTCGACGAGACGACCGACGCCGTCCGCGCCGTCCTCTGCGAGGGCTCCGACGTGCCGCTCGACCTCGTCCGCGACCGCCTCGTCGTCGGCGACGTCCTCGGCGAGGTACCGGCCGGCGCCCCCGCCGTACCCCTCCAGCGCGATCTGGACCGCCGCCGGCGCACCCTGCGCCTCAAGCCCGAGGCCCAGGAGCGCGAGCTGGGGCTCGACCTCCGCAAGGAGACGGACGGCGAGCGCAGCCGGCTGCTGCACCGGCTGCGCCTCCTCGGCGTCCACTGGGGCGAGCCGGCCGCCGGGCGGGCCGGCACCGGCACCTTCCGGGAGACCTGGCGGCTGCGCTGGGAGCCCGAGCTGCACGTCCAGGTCGCCGAGGCCGGCGTCTGGGGCACCACCGTCGAGGCCGCCGCCACCGCCAGGGCCGAGTCCCGCGCCCTCGCCGCGACCGCCCTCGGCGACATCACCGCCCTCGCCGAGCAGTGCCTCCTCGCCGGGCTCACGGACGCGCTGCCGGTCGTCATGCGGGCGCTCGCCGACCGGGCCGCGCTCGACACCGACGTCGCCCACCTGGCGCAGGCCCTCCCGGCCCTGGCCCGCGCCCTGCGCTACGGCGACGTCCGCGGCACCGGCACGGCGGCCCTCGGCGAGGTCGCCGCCGGGATCGCCGAGCGGATCTGCGTCGGACTGCCGCCCGCCTGCGCCGGACTCGACACGGACGCCGCCGCGCAGATGCGGGACCGGCTCGACGCCGTCCACACGGCGATCGGCCTCCTCCCGGACCGCCCCGACCTCGTCGACCGGTGGGCCGGGGTGCTGCGCCGGCTCGCCGACCGCGACCGGACACCGGGCGTCCTGCGGGGGCGGGCCGCCCGGCTGCTGCTCGACGAGGGCCGGATCGCCGACGGCGAGGCTGCCCTGCTCATGAGCCGCGCCCTCTCGCCAGGCACCCCGCCGGCCGACGCCGCCGCCTGGATCGACGGCTTCGTCGGCGGGGCCTCCGGCGGCGGACTGCTTCTCGTCCACGACGAGCGGCTCCTCGGACTGGTCGACGCCTGGCTGACGTCCGTCCCGGCCGAGGCGTTCACCGACGTCCTGCCGCTGCTGCGGCGCACCTTCTCCGGTTACGAGCGGGGCGTGCGCCGCACCCTCGGGGAGCTGGTCGCGCGGGGACCCCGGTCCGGCGGGCCGGGGCCCTCCGCGCCCGGCGTGCCCGGCTTCGCCCCGGACCCCGACCCCGAGCGGGCGGACGCCGTGCTGCCGCTCCTCCACCTCATCCTCGGAACGGAGGCCCTCACATGACCGGCACCGGCACCACGACCGGCACCGGCACCGGCACCACGACCGGCACCGGCACCGTCACCACGATCGGCACCGGCACCGGCTCCGGCGCCATGACCGGCACCGGCTCCGGCGCCATGACCGGCACCGGCTCCGGCGCCGCGACCGGCATCACAACTGGCACCGGCACCAGCACCAGCACCGCGACCAGCCCCGGCACCGCGACCAGCACCGGCGCCGCGGCCACCCGTGGCGGCACGCTCGCCGACGACGAGCGGCTGCGGCGCTGGCGGCTGGTCCTGGGCGGTGGGGAGGCCGACGGCACCGGTCGGGCGCTCACCGGCACCGACGCCGCCATGGACGGGGCCCTCACCGCGCTCTACGACCGCCCGGGCGAGAGCGGCCCCCGCACCGGACGGGACCGCTCGGCGGGGCTCGGCGCGTCCGCGCCCTCCGTCGCCCGCTGGCTCGGCGACATCCGCACGTACTTCCCGAGCTCCGTCGTCCAGGTCATGCAGCGCGACGCCATCGACCGGCTCGGGCTCGCCGCCCTCCTCCTGGAGCCGGAGATGCTGGAGGCCGTCGAGGCCGACGTGCACCTCGTCGGCACCCTCCTCTCCCTCGGCAGGGCGATGCCCGAGACGACCCGGGAGACCGCCCGGGCCGTCGTCCGCAAGGTCGTCGACGACCTGGAGAGGCGCCTCGCCGCCCGCACCCGCGCCACCCTCACCGGCGCGCTCGACCGCTCCGCCCGGATCAGCCGCCCCCGCCACAGGGACATCGACTGGGACCGCACGATCCGCGCCAACCTCAAGCACTACCTGCCCGAGCAGCGCACGGTCGTCCCCGAGCGGCTCGTCGGCCACGGGCGCGCCTCCCGCGGGGTCAGGAAGGAGATCGTGCTCTGCGTCGACCAGTCGGGCTCCATGGCCGCCTCCGTCGTCCACGCCGCCGTCTTCGGCGCGGTGCTCGCCTCGATGCGGTCGCTCGCGACCCGCCTCGTCGTCTTCGACACCTCCGTCGTCGACCTGACCGAGCAGCTCGACGACCCGGTCGACGTCCTCTTCGGCACCCGTCTCGGCGGCGGCACCGACATCAACCGCGCCCTCGCCTACTGCCAGTCGAGGATCACCCGCCCCGCCGACACCGTCGTCGTCCTCGTCAGCGACCTCTACGAGGGAGGCATCCGGGACGAGATGCTGAAGCGGGTCGCGGCCATGAAGGCCTCCGGCGTCCAGTTCGTCGCGCTGCTCGCGCTCTCCGACGAGGGCGCCCCCGCCTACGACCGGGACCACGCGGCCGCGCTCGCCGCGCTCGGCGCCCCGGCCTTCGCCTGCACCCCCGACCTGTTCCCGGAGATCATGGCGGCCGCCCTGGAGAAGCGCCCGCTGCCGATACCCGAGGGCTGAGGGCTGCGGAATCCGTCGCCGCGGGACCACCCACACGGGCGCGCCCGACCCCACTGAGGTCCATATCACACTCGTGGCGGAACGACCCTCACCCTGGCCCCCGGCGCGTCGTGAGGGCCCGGAAGGCCGGTTCCCGCCTGCCACGAGGGGGCTCCGGGCCCACTCGGCCGCCCCTACGGACAGCCCCCCGACCCGTACGGTCTGTGACCCGTATCACCGCTCTGGTGTGACCTGCGATTTAGGGACCCACGGCCCACGGGGATAACCTGCGAGACGGACATGCCGCGTCCACGGACTCCGTGAACGCCTCCCTTGTGACAGCGCAGTCACGTTGCCCTCCGCGGCACGCCCACGCAGACAACGAACCGCGATCATCAGAAAAGGGACGGACGCGCGTGGACCTGTTCGAGTACCAGGCGAGGGACCTCTTCGCCAAGCACGGTGTACCGGTGCTGGCCGGTGAAGTCATCGACACGCCTGAGGCGGCGCGCGAGGCCACCGAGCGTCTTGGCGGCAAGTCGGTCGTCAAGGCGCAGGTGAAGGTCGGCGGCCGCGGCAAGGCCGGCGGCGTCAAGCTGGCCGCCACCCCGGACGAGGCCGTCGCCCGCGCGACGGACATCCTCGGGATGGACATCAAGGGCCACACGGTCCACAAGGTGATGATCGCGGAGACCGCTCCGGAGATCGTCGAGGAGTACTACGTCTCGTACCTCCTCGACCGCACCAACCGCACCTTCCTCGCCATGGCGTCCGTCGCCGGTGGCATGGACATCGAGGAGGTCGCCGCGACGACCCCCGAGAAGCTCGCGAAGGTGCCGGTCGACTCCAACAAGGGCGTCGACATCGAGAAGGCCCGCGAGATCGTCGCCCAGGCGAAGTTCCCGGCCGAGGTCGCCGAGAAGGTCGCCGAGGTCCTCGTGACCCTGTGGAAGACCTTCGTCGCCGAGGACGCGCTCCTCGTCGAGGTCAACCCGCTGGCGAAGGTCGCCAACGGCGACGTCATCGCCCTCGACGGCAAGGTGTCCCTGGACGCCAACGCCGACTTCCGTCAGCCGGAGCACGAGGCGCTCGAGGACAAGGCCGCAGCCAACCCGCTCGAGGCTGCCGCCAAGGCCAAGGGCCTCAACTACGTCAAGCTCGACGGCCAGGTCGGCATCATCGGCAACGGCGCGGGCCTGGTCATGTCGACGCTGGACGTCGTCGCGTACGCCGGTGAGAACCACGGCGGCGTGAAGCCGGCCAACTTCCTCGACATCGGCGGCGGCGCCTCCGCCGAGGTCATGGCGAACGGCCTGGAGATCATCCTCGGCGACCCGGACGTCAAGTCCGTGTTCGTCAACGTCTTCGGTGGCATCACCGCCTGTGACGAGGTCGCCAACGGCATCGTGCAGGCCCTGGAGCTCCTCGCCTCGAAGGGCGAAGAGGTCACCAAGCCGCTGGTCGTCCGTCTCGACGGCAACAACGCGGAGCTGGGTCGCAAGATCCTGTCGGACGCCAACCACCCGCTCGTGCAGCGCGTGGACACCATGGACGGCGCGGCCGACAAGGCCGCCGAGCTCGCGGCTGCGAAGTAAGGGACAGGGGAAACCACAGCCATGGCTATCTTCCTCAACAAGGACAGCAAGGTCATCGTCCAGGGCATGACCGGTGCCACGGGCATGAAGCACACCAAGCTCATGCTCGGTGACGGCACCAACATCGTCGGCGGCGTGAACCCGCGCAAGGCCGGCACCAAGGTCGACTTCGACGGCACCGAGGTCCCGGTCTTCGGCACCGTCGCCGAGGCCATGAAGGAGACCGGCGCCAACGTCTCGGTCCTCTTCGTGCCGCCGGCCTTCGCGAAGGCCGCCGTCGTCGAGGCGATCGACGCCGAGATCCCGCTCGCCGTCGTCATCACCGAGGGCATCGCCGTCCACGACTCGGCCGCGTTCTACGCGTACGCCGTCGAGAAGGGCAACAAGACCCGCCTCATCGGCCCGAACTGCCCCGGTCTCATCACCCCGGGCCAGTCCAACGCCGGCATCATCCCGGGCGACATCACGAAGCCGGGCCGCATCGGCCTGGTCTCGAAGTCCGGCACGCTGACGTACCAGATGATGTACGAGCTCCGTGACCTCGGCTTCTCCTCCGCCGTCGGCATCGGTGGCGACCCGGTCATCGGCACCACGCACATCGACGCCCTCGCGGCGTTCGAGGCGGACCCCGACACCGACCTGATCGTCATGATCGGCGAGATCGGCGGCGACGCCGAGGAGCGCGCGGCCGACTTCATCAAGGCCAACGTCACCAAGCCGGTCGTCGGCTACGTCGCGGGCTTCACCGCCCCCGAGGGCAAGACCATGGGCCACGCCGGCGCCATCGTCTCCGGCTCCTCCGGCACCGCCCAGGCGAAGAAGGAGGCCCTCGAGGCCGCCGGTGTCAAGGTCGGCAAGACGCCGACCGAGACCGCCAAGCTGGCGCGCGCCATCCTCGCGGGCTGAACAGGCTGAAACGCACAGCGGCCTGACAGGCAGCACGCGAGTGGGCCCCGCCCCTCCCGGGAGACCGGGAAGGGCGGGGCCCGCTTCATGTCCGGCGGCCACGGCCTGCCCGACCCTGATCCGCCGGACAGGCCCTAGCCGATTGCCGGGACCAGCCGCTCCGGGCCCGGGTTGGGCTCGGCGCGCAGCTTGTCGCGGAGCTCCAGGTCCTCGGGGCTGAGCTTCTGCGGGCCGCCGCGCACGGGCACGCCGTTGACGGCCTCGCCGGGGGCGTTCACCGGGATGTAGCGGGTCGGCGCGGTCGCCACCGTGAAGCCGGTCACCGCGATGAGGACCGCCGTCACCCCGAGCACCGCCCGCGTCCAGCTCCGGGTCCGGCGCTCGCTGCCCGCCCGGACGGCGCGGGCGGGCGGCAGCGTCGCCGTCGGCGCCTCCGCGACCAGCGCGCTCAGACACCGGTGCAGGGCCTCCGGCTCGGCGAGCTCGGGGACTCGCTCGCCGAGGACCGTCCGGGCGTGCAGCAGCCGGTTGGCGGCGGCGGGCGTGCTCGCCTCCGTCTCGGCCGCCGTCTCCGGCAGGTCCAGGCCGAGCCCGTCGTAGAGCAGGACGGTCCGGCGGTACGGCGGCGGCAGTTCGAGCAGCGCGCCGAGCAGCGCCCGGCGGTCCGCCTCGGTCGGCGGGGCGTCGGGATGCCGGTGGGCGCGCCGGAACCGGTGCCAGGGGGAGAGGGCGTACTCGTACGCCGTCGCCCGCACCCAGCCCACCGGGTCCGCGTCCACGGCGACCTCGGGCCAGTGCTGCCAGGCGTGCTGGAAGGCGCACTCGACGGCCTCCCGGGAGAGCCCGCGGCGCCCGGTGAGCAGATACGTCTGGTGGACGAGGCCGGGCGCGGCGTACGCGTACAGCGCGTCGAAGGCCTCCTCGGGGGTGAGGGCCGGCGGCCCCGCGGGGGCGGCCGGTTCCGCGAGGGCGGCCGGTTCCGTGGGGGCGGCCGGTTCCGCGGGGGCCTCCGCCGCCGATTTCAGCCGCTCCTGCGGCTTCGCGGGGCCCTTGCGGGCGGGGCCCGGTGAGATGGCCGGGGCCGGGGACGGGGCCCGCGGCGGCTTGGCGGCCCGCTTGACGGCGGCCCTGGGCCGCACGCTGCCCGAAGCCTGCGGCTGCTGAGAGTACGTCTGTGCCTGTCCCTGTCCCTGTCCCTGTGGCTGCGACCAGGCCGGTTGCGCGTGGGCCCGGGACGGCTGGGCCTGAGCCTGCGATCGGGCCGCGCGGGCCTCGCCCGAAGCCTCCACCCGGGCCGACCGCGCCTGGGGCTCTGCCTGTACCCGGGGCTCGGCCTCAGGGCGTACGAGATCCGTGGGCCCGGGTGTGGCGAGCAGCTTCGCGTACGCCTCGCGCTTGCGGCCCCGGGGCGCCGAGCGCCCGGTCTCCCATGACCTCACCGTGGCCTTCGTGACGCCCATGGCCTCGGCGACCTGCTCCTCGCTCAGAGCGAGGGCCTCACGCAACCTGCGCCGCTCCTTCGGGGTCGGCAGGGGGGCGGAGGATGCGGAATCCGCGGTGCTCCGGCTCATCGGTGTCGACCTCCCGCAGAGCTTCTCTGGGCGGAAAAGTACATAAACGTATCTTGAGCGACACAACGGATGTTTGCCTGTTACGCGGTGAAAGCGCGTGTCGTTGGCAGCATGGCCCCGTGACCCATGTGACCGAGCACCCCCTGGTCCAGGGCGGCCGTTCCGCCGCGCTCGCCACCGCCTGCGTCCGGGGCGGGGTCGCCGCCGGACTCGGCCTCGGCGCCCTCGCGGTCCTGGTGATCGCGGCCTGGATCAGCTCCCCGTACCCCGACAGCGGCCCCGTCGGCGCACTGCACGTCGCCGCCGGCATCTGGTTGCTCGCCCACGGCGTGGACCTGGTCCGCACGGACACCCTGTCCGGGCTGCCCGCCCCCCTCGGCATCGCCCCGCTGCTGCTCGCCGCGCTGCCCGTCTGGCTCGTGCACCGGACCGCCCGCGACACCCTCGACCCGGGGGACGACGGGGCCCGGACGCGCCCCTCGCCGGGCGGCGCCGTCGCCGCCGTGGCCGGGGGGTATCTGCTGGTGGCAGCCGCCGTCGTGGTCTACAGCGAGAGCGGCCCGCTGCCCGCCGACCTCGTCACGGCCGGACTCTGGCTGCCCGCCGTCGTCACCGGCGCGGCGGGCGCGGGCGTCTGGACGGCGCTCGGCCGCCCGCTGCCGGGGCAGCGGCAGGCCGCCGCCGCCCTGCGCGCCGCCGGGCTCGGGACGTTGACGCTGCTCGGCGGCGGCGCGGTGGCCGCGGCCGTCTCGCTCGCCTGGCACGCGGGCCGGGCGCAGGCCTCGTTCGAAGGCCTCGCGGGGGAGTGGTCCGGTCGGGTGACGGTCCTGCTGCTGGTCCTGGCGCTGCTGCCGAACGCGGCCGTCTGGGGAGCCGCGTACGGCCTCGGGCCCGGCTTCGCCCTCGGCACGGGAACGCTCGCGACCCCGCTGGGCCTCGTCGGCGATCCGGCCGTGCCGCCCTTCCCGCTCCTGGCGGCGCTGCCCGCCGAGGGCGAGAGGAGGCGCATGGCGATCTCGTTGCGGCCCATTTCGAGGGAGAAGATGACGCT
>NZ_JBEXSZ010000076.1:0-38706 GCF_040613865.1 Streptomyces sp. NPDC006197
CAGTTCCGCGCACTCGCGGGCGCTGAGCGTGCCCCGGTCGAAGGTCTCGATGGAGATCCTGGTCCGCCGGGTGAGGACGTCGTCGAGGTGGCGCGGATCGGCGGCACGGCGTGGGGCGTCAGCCCTTGTGGATCACGATCGACCCTCCGGCGAGGGCGGTCGTCGGGCCGGCGTCGGGCGCCGAGCCGATCTGGTTGTCGTAGACGAGCGTGTCGTCCGCGGTCTTCCACACCCTCATCCGGAAGGTGTCCGGAGTGCCGTCGGTGGCGGAGAGCATGAACGCGTACCCGGCGCTGCCGTTGACGGTCCCCGTGCCCTTGTAGATGGCCTTGTCACCGGCGACGACCAGCCACTGGTAGTCGACGGAGTGGAAGTTCAGGTTCCCGGCCTTGAACTGGAACTCCGTGCTGCCGGTGGGCACGCTCGCGCCCTGCTTGTACTTCGACACGAAGCCGAAGTTCGCGCGCCCGGTGGCCCCCGGGTCGGCCGGATAGGCGCCGGCCGGCGAGGTGATCCAGCCACCACCGGTCACGAATCCGCCGTTGGGGTCGTACACGACGACGAAGCCGCAGTGCCGGGTGTCGGACCCGCCGTCGTCGTCCGTGACGGTGACGGCGATGTCATAGATGCCCGCGGCCGCGTACTGGTGCGTGCTGCCCACCGGGGAGCTCACGCCGGGAGCCTCGGTGGTGGTGCCGTCGCCCCAGGCCACCGACATCTGGTGGGTGTCGAGGGTGCCCGGGTCGGTGAACGTACCGGAGAAGGAGACGTCCGTGCCGACCGCACGGGGATCGACCGGACAGGCGGTCAGGGTGAGGTCGGGGGCGACGTTCTTGACCGTCACGGTCGCGGAGTCGTCGTCCGTGAGGCCGTTGTCGTCGGTCACGGTGAGCGTCACGGCGTCGCTGCCGTCGTCGAGGCCGTTGTACGTGGCCACTGCCGCGGATGTGTCGGCCAGCGTGCCGATGCCGGTGTCCGCGCCGCTCCAGGCGTATGAGACGACACTGCCGTCCGGGTCGTGGCTGGCGGAGCCGTCGAGCGCGACCGCGGAGCCCTCGTCCACGGTCTTGTCGGGCCCGGCGTCCGCGACGGGCGGCAGGCAGTTGACGGTGACGACTACCTTCGGGAAGGTCACGGAGGCGTTCTGGTCGTCGTGGTAGACGACGGACTCGTTCACGTCCAGCGGCCCGCAGGGGGCGCCGCGGTGCTTCACCTGGTAGGTGATCTCCAGGTTCTCGTCGCCGAGTTCGGCCCGGGACCAGGTGAATCCGTCGGCGGTGACGTTGTTCACGGCCGATCCGGCGAGGTTGGCGGTCACCGTGCCCGGCACGAGCTCCCAGGGCGTGTCGAGCGTGACGGCGATGGACGGGTGGGTGGCGCCGGGCACCACGACCGCCTCGACGATCTGTTTCAGAAGGGTGTCGAGGCTGCCGAAGTCACCGGCCGAGAAGGTGTTGTCGGAGCCGGGGCCGCTGGCGATGACCTCCAGTGTGGCCTGCTGGATTCCGCCACCGACCCCCACGGCGAGGACGGTGGCCTTGGCCTGCAGGGCGGTGGCCTCGGCCGCCGTGTTGCCGCTGGTCGGCTGGCCGTCGGTGATGACGATCACCAGCTGGTTGCGGGCGGGGTCGTCAGGCCCCATGACGCTGTTGGCCTCCGCCAGACCGCAGGCGATGCAAGTGCCGGTGTTCTGCTTCGGGTTGGTGTCGATGGCGCTCAGGACGGCGTCCTTGTCACCGCTGAGCGCGCTGACGGGCGGTGTCACGCCGTCGGCGAAGCCCACGACGCCGACCCTGCCGCCGTGGGTGAACAGCCCGTGGGCCGCCACGCCGCTGACCACGCTCTTGGCGAAGTCCTTCAGCTGGGCCCACTCGGTGCCGTCGATGCTGCCGGACTCGTCGAGGACGAGCACCAGGTCGGTCGGTGTCGACTGGGTGCTGGACTCGCCGTCGAGTCTCAGCTTCACGGTGGAGGTGCCGTACCGCGCGACGGCCGTGGGAAGTGCCGAGGCGTCGGGTACGGGCGCCGCCGAGGCGCTGGGCGCCAAGGCGACCAGGCCGGTCAGGGCGAGGGCCAGGACCGCGAGTCCGGTCAGGAGCGCCCGTACGGGCATGGGCATGCGCAGACGCGTCGATAACGCGTGCATCGATTCCCCCCTAGGAATCCCAGCGGCGGGACGGGCACGCCGATGTCCCCGCCCCCACCGTTGTCCGAGCACGGAGAGTGTCAACCCGCCTGCGTGGCGTCAAGAGACCGAGTGAATCGGACATGCGTGCGCGTTTGCGGCTTCGGTGGAGCGGTCGGCGCCGAGAGGAGGCGGGCAGTACGGCGAAGGAGAAGGCGGCGGTGAGGACGACCACCCGGAGGTCGTGGGCGGGCCGTGCTGCCCGGTGACGGCGAGGGAGGGAGTGAGTGGCGCGCCATCCCCGGGCCGGCGAGGAGGCAACGAAATCCGCACTCGATGCGGCCAATGTCCATGGATTCATAAGTTACTGAGGGGTTTTGCTTAAAAAACTATGGCCTGCTGCCTTGCGTGACGCCCTGCCTGTCCGCAAGGATCTGTGCCTGGCCCGGGTCTTTCGCCCCGGCTCCCTCACGCCTCCACGTCTGGACGCCTGGCCGCGCCGGTAACCCCGTGCCGCCAGCCGGTGAACCGCCTGATCCGCGCGGCCGCCCGGACCCCTCCTTCGAGGCTCTCTGCGCGACCCGGCGTCGCGCTCCCTCTCATTCACCTACCCTCAAGGCAAGGCAGAGATGGCACCACAGGCCTCGCGCCGACGATCCCTCACCACCCCGCACCCGGTGGACGAGGTACTTCCATTCCCCACCCTCGCGCTCTACGGATTCCAGCACGTCCTGGCCTTCTACGCCGGTGCGGTGCTCGTACCGGTGATCCTCGGCAGCAGCCTCGGCCTTTCCGGGCAGGAGCTCGTCTACCTCATCAACGCCGACCTGGTCACTGCCGGGATCGCCACCATCATCCAGGCGTGGGGTTTCTGGCGGATCGGAGCCCGGCTACCGCTCGTTCAGGGCGCGACCTTCACCGCGGTATCGCCCATGATCGCCATCGGACAGGGTGCGGGCGGCGGCACCGCCGGCCTCCTCGTGGTGTACGGCGCCGTGATCACGGGTGGAGTCGCGGCCTTCCTCCTCGCCCCGTTCGCCGGGCGGCTGACCGCGTACTTCCCCCCGATCGTCACCGGCACCCTCCTCACGGTCATCGGCATCGTCCTCATCCCGGTGGCACTCCAGGACGTCGGCGGCGGCTCGGCGCTCATGGACGGGCCCCACTACGGGGACCCGGTCAACCTCGCGTACGCGGGTGGAACCCTCTTGTTCATCCTGCTGGTGATGCGGTTCGGCGGTCCGCCCCTGCGCAGCGTCGCGATCCTGCTCGGACTGGTGGGAGGAACCGCCGTCGCCTGGCTGCTCGGCGACGCCGACCTCGGGGCGGTCGACCAGGCGGACTGGCTCGGCGTCAGCACTCCCTTCCACTACGGTCTGCCGCACTTCTCGGTCTTCCCCATGCTGGCGATGGTCGTCGTCATGCTCATCACCATGGTGGAGACCACGGGAGACGTGTACGCCATGGGCGAGATCACCGGACGGAGGGTCGACGGTGACACGGTCAGCCGCGCGCTGCGCGCCGACGGCGTCGCCACCGTACTGGGCGGGGTGCTCAACTCCTTCCCGTACGTGGCGTTCGCGGAGAACATCGGTCTGGTGCGCATCTCCCGCGTCACCAGCCGGTTCGTCGTCGTCGCGGCCGGCGTCTTCATGATCCTTCTCGGCCTGGTGCCGAAGGCCGGGGCCTTGGTGGCCGCCGTCCCCCATCCCGTGCTCGGCGCGGCGGCCGTCGCGATGTTCGGCATGGTCGCCACCGTCGGCATTCAGATCCTCGGCAAGGTCGACCTGCGGGAGGAGCGCAACGCCGTCATCCTGGCCGTCAGCCTCGGCACCGCGATGCTCCCGACGGCCGTCGCGCCCTTCTTCGAGCGCATGCCGACCGAGGTGCGGGCCGTCCTGGGCAGCGGAATCACGCTCGGCACACTGACGGCGGTCCTGTTGAACCTGTTCTTCCACGTCTTCGAGAGCCGCCGGAAGCGGGAGGACATCGACTGGGACGGCCTCGCCGCGTACGACGACGGGACGGGTACGCAGACCGCTACGGCCCGCTGACCCCCTTCCCGCTCCGCCGAGCCCGGCGTTCCGCGGAGCCGCTCACTGAGGTGATCTGCACATGCCCACCCCTCCGTTCTCTCCCGCCCAGGCCCGGGCCGCCCGTCTCCGTATCGGCCTGACCCATGAACAGGTCGTCGTCGGAATGGCGCAGTTGGGGTTGTACCGCTCGGTGGAGGCCCTCGTGTCCTGGGAGTCGGGGGCGGTGGCGCCTTCGGAGGTCGAACTCTTCGCGCTGGCCAGCGCGCTGTGGTGCCCGGTGCCGGTGCTCATGGACCTGAAGCCGAGATCTCTTCGCGAGCATCGCCTGGCCCGGCAATTCAGCGCCGAGCGGCTGGCCCTGCGCATCGGCATGGACGTGCACGACTACGCCCGCGCCGAGAGCGACCACCGCTGGAGCGGAACCGACCGGCAGGCCCTGCTGCTCGCGGACGCCCTGGGCCTTGAACCGAGCGAACTGCTGAGGGCCATCGGGCAGGCCGGCGACCTCGACGGTCGGCTCCGCCAGGCCGTCGAAGGCCGATGGAAGCAACACGCCACCCCGCTCGCGCGGCTCGTCGGCGCACCTGAGCGCACGGTGGCGCGGGCGCTGCGTACCCTGCACCAGGAGTACGCCCGCTTCAACGAGCGCTACATGGGCCATCTCGTAGCCCGCAGCGACAGTGCACGACTGAAGGAGATCGCCACGGAACGGACCGAGTGGCTGCACGCTCTGTCGGACCGTTTCCTCCACCTCGTCGCCCATGACTCCTCGACCTGAGATCACGATCCGCGCGGGGTGCGGTGCGATCAGCAGCTCCCACGGGAAGAAGTCCACCCGCGCCGCGCCGATCTCCCTTGTACCCGTGTGGACGCTGGCGACCGCCGATGTCCGAATGCCAGGACTGACCGCGGGCGAGAAGTAAGAGCACCCCGAGTGGCGGGGAGCTCGATCGTGCGTGCGGAGCCGGCCTCGTTCGTGCCAGGATGACGGCATGTTGATCAGAAAGGGCGATGCCGCGTAGGCGCCCGAAGGCCGTCCGTGCTGAGCTGTGGCGGCCTCGCAGACACGTTGTGGTTCGGCGGATCCGGGGCGTTTCCGCGAAGACTCGTGCAGCTGTCCGCCGCGTCGAGGATGAGCGGATGTGGCCCGGTGCGGTTGCTGACGCGCTCGCCCGTTTCGAGTGGGCGTTCAGGCAACCCGGCCGTTATCTGAAGGCATCCCAGGTCTGGCAGCCCGGACTGGAGGTGGAGTATGCCCGCGATCATCTGGAAGAGGTCATGCTTCACCTCCCTCGCGGTGCCCGGCGCGATCTCGGCCGGCTGGTTGCTCGTATCGACGATGAGTTCGAGCGTCGCACTCTGCCGAATCCTGGGCCGGTGAACGCCTTCACGGTGGGCGGCTGGTGGTGGTCAAGGAGCCGTGAGCACTGAGGAAGCTCACGAAGCCTCGTGCGCCCAGGTCAGCCGGAAAAGGCCTCGTTGGAGGCGATGGCGACGCTGTTCTTCTCCTCGCGTTCGGTCAGGACCTGGAAGAGGAGTTCGGCGCCGCGGCGATCGAGTTCCATGGAGCCCAGCTCGTCGATGCAGAGCAGGTCGACACGGCCGTAGCGGGCGATGGTCTTGGTCAGCTGCTTCTCGTCGGCAGCTTCGACCAGCTCGTTGACCAGCTTCGTCGCCAGGACGTACTTGACCCGGTGGCCGGCCATCGCCGCCTCGATGCCGAGCGCGATCAGCAGGTGTGACTTGCCGGTGCCGGAGTCCCCGATCAGGCAGAGCGGCAGTCCCTTCTTGATCCATTCGCACTTCTGGCCCTCGACCCCGCCCTTCTCGTGGGCGCCGCGGATTCCGGGCCGGCAGTAGAGGGCTTCCAGGCCGTAGCGGGAGCGGAACGCGGTCCAGCGCTCGGCCTCCACACGATGCCGGGAGAAGCCCAGCACCTGAGTGACCGCGGACCTGAGGTTGTCGTAGCGGACCTTCCCGGTCGGCACCCCGCCCAGCACGTTGAGAGCGTGGACGTGGCCCTCGAAGAACGCCTCCTGACCGGCCGAGGCGAAGATCCGGTGCACCGCCATGCCCGAGTACGACATCCGGAACGCGAACAAGTAGCAGGTCACCAGCTCGCCGGCCAGCCGCACCGTCACGTCGCCGAAGTCGACCTCCGCCTCCGCTCCGGGCTTGTGGGGCTGCGGGGTGAAGGCTTCCACCACGCCTCGTCCGGCCTGGATCCGGATCTCCTCACGCCGGTCAGCGACGTAGCCGCGGACCATCTGGTACGAGATCTCGTCCGCGCCGTGCTCGTCGAGAAGCCGCTCGAAGATCCGCTTCACCGTGTGCCGCTGCTTGCGCGGCGCATCCAGGTCCGCCCGCAGCATTTCGTCGATCACGAACCTGTACGGATCCAGCCGCGTCGGCCGCGGCGGAAGCTTCTTCCGCGGCTCCGGCCAGGCTGACGCCAGTGCCTTCTGCACCGTCAGGAACCCGACGCCGTACTTCCGCTGCAGAGCACGGATCGACAGGCCAGCCTTCGCATCACGGCGGATCGCCGCGTACAGATCGACCTTGGACTTCGGCTGGCAGGCATGCGCCACCCTGTGGGGCGCAACGACGTGGAACCGGGACGCGATCGCCTACACCCCTCTGTGCTTCCCCGGTCAGTACTTCGACCGGGAAACCGGGCTCCACCACAACTACTTCCGGCCCTACGACCCTGAAACAGCCCGCTACCTCACTCTCGATCCACTCGGCCTGGCTCCCGCACCGAACCCCACCGCCTACGTCGACAATCCGCAGGCGCAGACCGATCCGCTCGGTCTCTCCCCGTGCGACGAGACCAACCCGACCTGGGACGGGAGAGTCCAATTCGGCGGGTCGGACAAGGACCCCCGGAATTCCATCACCATGCACGCCTACGCCAAATCTCCGGTCATGCGCTCCATCGAGAATGAGGATCCAGCGGGCCGGGCGTCAACATCGCCACCATCATGAACGTGCCCAAACGGTGATTTCCCTCTGCGAAACTGCCGTCCCTGGCGGACGGACCCCCATCGATAGGATGCGACAGTGAACATGGCACTTGCCCGGTTGACGGAACTCCTGCCCCGCCCCGAAACCGCCCCGCCCGCCAAGGACTGGGAGGCGGTGGAGCAGGAGCTCGGCGTCCGGCTACCCCATGACTACACCTCTCTGATGGCCACGTACGGCGGGGGGTTCATCGACAACCACTTGCTGCTGCTGGAGCCTGGATGCGGCAACTCCGTGTACGACCTGCTTCGCCATGCCGAGGAACGGGACGAGGCGTACGAAGAACTCTGGAAGTACGAGGACGAGCCGGCCGAGATGGAAGAACCCGGAAACCGCTTGATCCCCTGGGCGACCACCGACAACGGCGAGTACCTGTTCTGGCTCGTGCGCCCCGGTCAGAATCCGGACGAATGGATCCTCATGATCAACGAAGAGGGAGGCGAGGAATGGGAGAGGTACGCGATGACAGTAACGCAATTCCTGTCCCGGGTACTCTCGGGCGAACTGCGCTCAGAAGTACTGTGGAGCCGGTTCCCCGAAGAGGTACACAGCTTCCGCCCGGCGCTCAGTCTGCAGGACTGAGCGTTCCGCGGGACCGTGCCCGAGGTCGAGGCTCAGCAACTGAGGTGACCGGGAGGCGGGGTTGGCGACCGCAGGACTGATCGGATCCAGCCCGAAGGGCCTGGCGGTGTGTCCTGGTGGGGTCGGGTCAGTCAGATCGGGCAGGGGCGCGTAGTTCGATCGTGTAGCCGCCCTGTGGGGTGGGTTCGGCGGTGAGGGTGCCGTCGAGGAGTTCGGCGCGTTCTTTCAGGCCGATGAGGCCGTGGCGGGCGCTGGGGAGGGGGACGGTCGGACGGGTGGGGGCGGTGTTGGTGACGGTGACGCCGAAGTGGTGGGCGTCGTGCCACAGGTGGACGTCGGCGCGGGCCCCGGGGGCGTGTTTGCGCACGTTGGTGAGGGCTTCCTGGACCGTGCGGTAGACGGTGCGCTGGGCGGTGGTGCTGATGCCGGCGGGGAGCTGTCCGGTCAGGGTGGTCTTGATGCCGCTGTTGGCGATGAGCTGCTGGAGGTCGGCGAGGGTGGGCTGGGGGGTGAGTTCGGTTGCCTTGCCGCCGGAGGCGCGGAGCAGGGTGACCATGTGGCGGAGTTCGTCGAGGGTGTTCGCGCTCAGGGTGCGGATGGTGCGGGCGGCCTCGCGGGCGTCGGGGTCCTTGGCGGCGACCTGCAGGGCTCCGGCCTGTACGGCGATGAGGCTGACCTGGTGGGAGACGACGTCGTGCATCTCCCGGGCCAGCTGGGCACGTTCGCGGGCGAGGACGGTCTGGGCGTACAGGGCGCGTTCGTGCTCCCGGGCCTCCTTGACCTCGACGAGCCGGCGGGCCACGTCGTGCCTGGCCTGCACGAGCTGGCCGAACAGTACGGGGGCGAAGGCCGTGGCCAGCGTGTAGACGAACTGGACAAGCGTCCAGGTCCGGTCGCCGTCGAAAGCGTCGGACAACGGCCACAAGAGGGTGGCCGCGGTGGCGTTCAGCAGGGCGCAGCCGGCGAGCAGCGGGCGGTTGCGGGTGGACGCGGCGAGTGTGTACAGGGCGGCGATCGGCGCGACCGCCACGTCCATGAACAGGGTCATGGGCAGGGTCAGCAGGAAGACGGCCAGTGGGAAGCGCCTGCGCAGGAGCAGGCCGGCGGAGCCCGCGGCGGCGCAGGCCCACATCACAGGGGTGCCCTCGCCCAGGAGGTTGATCCAGGCGTCGAGCGCGGCCAGCGCCACGAGCCCCGTGTCGACGGCCCAGGGCGGTAGGCGCCGCCACAGTGCCCGGCCCGTGCTCATCGTCCGTTGTCCCGTGCCGTGTCGTCGTTGTGGGTGAGCAGTCCGGCGCGCTCGGCGAGGAGTGCGGCCTGGACGCGGCTGGAGACCCTCAGCTTGGTCAGGATCGAGCTGACGTGGTCCTTGACGGTGCCCGCGCTCAGATGGATGCGGGTGCCGATGTCGGCGTTGGAGAGTCCTTCCGCGACCAGGACGAGGACGTCGCGTTCCCGGTCGCTGAGCAGGCCGACGCGCGAGACGTCCGCGCCCTGGGGTGCTCCGGCTCCCGGGTGGCTGCGGAGCAGGGCGCGTGATGCCTTCGGCGACATGACGACGCCGCCCGCGGCCAGGGTGCGGACCAGCTGGGCGAGCTGCTCGGGCTCGGTGTCCTTGAGGAGGAAGCCGGAGGCTCCCGAGCGCAGCGCGGTGAGGACGTACTCGTCGGTGTCGAAGGTGGTCAGCATGGCGACGTGCGGCGGTTCGGGCAGTTCCTGGATCTGCCGCAGCACGGTCAGGCCGTCCACGTCCGGCATACGGATGTCGAGGAGCACGACGTCCGGCCGCTCGCGCCGGATCACGTCGGCCGCCTGTGCCCCTTCGGCGGTCGCCACGACCTCGATGCCGTCGGACGCGTTCAGGATCATCTGGAAACCGGACCGCACCAGGGCCTCGTCATCCACCACCACTACCCGGATCACCGGCGTCCCGCCTCACACTCTCGTCTGCGCTGTCCCGCTGCTCGGCGACCCGTTCATTCGGGAATCCCGCGTGCTCGTACGGGTTCGCCTGACGTCGACCGTACGCCGGGCAGGGTACGCGGTGACATGATCACCCACCGACTGTGGACACCCGGCGGGTCGGCTCCAGCCGTTCGGGGGGTGCGCTCCGGCCGGTCGGCAGGCCGGCGGGCGAGGCTCGGCGGATGGCGCCCGCCGTGCTCGTACCGTGGGATAGGTCGTGGCTCTGCGCCGAGTCCGAGGGCCGCAGCCGATGTCCGTACCGTTTCGAGGACCGTCCCGTCATGCCCGGCTCATACCTGCGTCAGTCCGTCCGTGCCCTGCACCGCCTGGCCGCGCGTCCCCATGTGCTGTTCGGGGGTGTGTACGGGGCGGTGCTGGCCAGCTCCATGGTGGCCGCCCTGTCGGAGCAGGGGGAGACGGCGGCGGCCGACCGGTTCACCAGCGCCCAGTGGCTCCTGGCCACGGCCGTCGCCTCGGCCCTGGCCCACGGCTACGCCCACCTGATCGCCCTGCGCGGCGACCGGACCCACCACGGCGTACGCGCCGGGGTGCGGATGCTGCTGTCCGAGTGGCCGCTGGTGGCGGCGACGGTGCCGACGCTGCTCCTGCTGCTCGGCGCGGCCTGGGGATGGTGGCCTTCGGAGGGCGTCGAGTACGTGGTCTTCGCCGTGAACGTGGTCCTGCTGTTCGCCTGGGGCCTGCTCGCGGCCCGCGCCGCCGGCCGCACCTGGGCTTCCGCCCTGCGGATCGGCATGGTGGACGCGCTGCTCGGCCTCGTGGTCGTCGTGGCCAACGCCCTCATCAAGTAGAACCAGTCGGTCCCGCGCGGT
Source organism: Streptomyces sp. NPDC006197 (assembly GCF_040613865.1). Lineage (NCBI taxonomy): Bacteria > Bacillati > Actinomycetota > Actinomycetes > Kitasatosporales > Streptomycetaceae > Streptomyces > Streptomyces sp. NPDC006197. Next base: position 10,560 of record NZ_JBEXSZ010000076.1, read on the forward strand.
CTCACCTCGCGTCGAGTCGGCCGCTGATCCACTCCAGTGTGGGTGCGACCTCCCGTTGCCAGGTGGTGAAGTTGTGGCCGCCGCTGTCGAGGATGACGGACGAGACGCGGGCGGGCGCCTTCACCTTCTCGATGGACTTCCGTGTGTCCCTGAGATTCCCCTCGCCCTTCTTCGAGCTGGTGACCAGGAAGGAGGACGCGCGGGCGGGGACGTGGTCCAGACTCCAGAACAGGTCGGCGCGGTTCCTCAGATTCTGGTCGCCGTGGGAGAGGTCCCCCGTGGTCACGTCTTCGGCGGCCTTGTAGTACGGGGACAGTCCCGCACTCGCCGCGAACCGGTCCGGGTGGTGGAGGCCCAGCTTCAGCGCGCAGTAGCCGCCGGTCGAGTTTCCGATCACACCCCAGTCGCGAGCGTGTTCACCGACCCGATAAGCGCCCGAGACCGCCTCCGGCAGGTCACGGGCGAGGAACGTCATCTGGCCGCCGTCCGAAGGCCGTCTGCTGCCGGGGACCGGCACCGTCTGCTTCTCCACCACGGTGAGCCGTGAGGTGCCGGCAGGACCGGCGGAGTGGTCCACGACGACGCCCTGCGTCTGCTCCTGGCCGAAGAGGTCGGCCCAGGACGCGTAGAGCAGAAAGGACTTGTTCGCCGTGAGGCCGACCGCGGCGAAGATCATGACCTGTGTCATGAGCAGCAGCCCGGTGCGGGCGAGGACGGGGCGCCATCCGCGCCGGGCGAGCCTCGGCCAGAGCCCGATCGTGACGACGAACAGTGCCACCGCCGCCGAGAGGCGAGCGCCAGAACCTTGTTACTGGTGAGACCCATGGGACGGGGCCTTCTCGGGTGGATCCTCGCGGAGACGAGGGGATGTGAGGGAGCGGCCCGTAAGTGAGGCGTCGCACGTCAGGCGGACCGCGATCGCCGTCGGAAGAGGGCGGGCAGGTCCGGCGTCGCGACGAAGCCCTCCGCGCGGCCGGCGGCCAGGGCGATCCGCGGCAGTTCTCCGCCCTTCTGGAAGAGGACGAAGGCCGCCACCGAGACCGCGATGGTCTTCGGCGAGCTCTACAGCAGCGGTGCGGAGTGGAAGTTCCGGGCCGTCGGCCAAGGCTGTGCCTCCGGGCTCGCCGGTATCGCCCAGGACTTCGGCGTCAGCCTCTGATCCCAGGACACCAGTCCAGCCACCCCGCCTGCCCTCGCGTGGACTTCCCCTCCGCGTGCGGGTGGAGGGCCCTCCCCGCCGGCCCCGTTCGGGCCCGGCCACATCCTTCGCCTCGCCCCACCCCGGGAGTTCCGCATGCCCATCAACCTCACCAAGAGCCAAAGGATCAGCCTGACCAAGTCCGACACGACCCCCCTCAGCCACGTACGGATGGGGCTGGGCCGGCAGGCGAGGACGCGCACGGCTTCCTCGGCAGACTGATGGGCCCCGCGGCGATCGACCTCGACGCTTCCGCGGTCCTGTACGCGGGCCGGAGGGCCGTGGAGGCCGTCTCCTCCCAGCACCTGACCGGCATCTTCGGTGCCGTGAAGCCCTCCGGCGACAACCGCCCCGGCCCACCGGTCGGCGGGGTGATCCCGGACGGTCGGCGGGGGTGCCACCGAAGCCTGCCGGATGGTCCGCCTCCCTGCCCCACCGGGAGATTCCTCGTATGACACAGATACAGCCGCCGCAGGCGACGTCAGCTCCGCGGGAGAACGCCTCTCCCGTGCCCGCAGCCTCGCCCGACTCCGCCGGGAAAACTTCGGGCGGCTCCTCGACGGGACGCCTGGTCGGCGTGGACCTGGCCCGCGCGCTGGCGGTGTTCGGCATGTACATCGTCCACATCGGCCCCGTCCTGTCCTCCACGCACGGCGTCGGCACCTGGGCCCGGTATCTGGCCGACGGTCACTCGTCGGTCCTGTTCGCCACCCTCGCCGGGTTCTCGCTGATGCTGATCGCCGGCCGCCGTGAGCCGAAGACCGGCCTGGCGGGCCGCCAGGCGAAGGCCCGGATCGCGATCCGCGCCGTGGTCCTGCTCGCTCTGGGCACCGTGCTGGCGATGGAGTACGGGGGCGTGATCATCCTCGGCTTCTACGGCGTGTACTTCCTCCTCGCCCTGCCCCTGCTGCGGCTGTCGGCCAAGGCACTGGCGGTCACCGCTGCGGGGCTCGCGCTCGTCACACCGCAGCTGGCGTTCGTCCTGAACTCGCAGCTGAGCGAGTCCGTCCAGCGGACCGTCGACGCCTACGACCCGCTCAAGAAGATCAGCGAGGTCGGCGTGCTCGACCTGCTGCTCACCGGCTTCTACCCGACGATCACCTGGATGTCGTTCGTCGTCGCCGGAATGGCCCTCGCCCGCCTCGACCTGTCGGCCGTCTCCGTCCAGCGGCGCCTGGCCGTGCTCGGTGCCGCCCTGACCGTGGGTGCGTACGGCCTGTCGCTGCTGCTGGCGGGCCCGAACGCGCTGCGCAGCATGGCGGAGGACGGGAAGTCGTCCGCCGGGTTCGAGAAGGCGTCGTCGTTCGGCAGCGGATCCTTCGAGGCCCCCCAGCGGGCGGCCTCGGAACTGCTGTCCGCCGGGCCGCACAGCGGCACCACGTTCGACATCATCGGCAGCGTCGGCGTCGCCATCCTCGTGATCGTCGGTGCGACGGTGCTCATGGACCGCCTGCCGCGCCTACGCAGCCTCGCGAAACCCGTCATCGCCGTGGGCACCATGTCCCTGACGGCCTACGTAGGCCACTTCCTGGCCCAGTCCATGCTCGGCGTATCGGTCGGCGAGAGCACCCAGACGTCCTGGATCCCCGTGCTCACGTTCATCCTCGGGGCGGTCGTGTTCGCCGCGGTCTGGTCCCGCTTCTTCCGTCGCGGGCCGCTGGAGGCGTTGCTCAACGCCGCCACCAAGCCGGCGAAGTACGTGCGATGACGCCGGCTGGGGCGGGTGGTCCTCCACGGCCCGCCCCGGCTCCGACGGCCCTCGCGGCCCGCTCACATCGACCGTCCGGTCCGGCACCCCGCCGAACGGCTGAAACAGTCCCGAGCGGCTCGGACAGGAGTGCTCGACGCAGCCGTCCACGGACGGCGCATCTTAGGGTCGGATACGGCGGCGCTCCGGCCGGGCCCACGAAGTCCCGTGGAGCGTGCCTCTTGCGCGGCAGGGCCGGCCCCTCATGCTTCGTACGTGTTGTCGCCCCGGAACCGGAATCCACATGACCTTCGTCCTGATCGTGATCACCGCAGTGACAGCCGGATGGGCGCTCGTCGCCCGAGGGCTTGAGCGGGGGCACGTCAGAGCCCCCGTGGTGCTGGTCCTCGCGGGCGTCGTCACCGGGGTGTTCACGCACAGCCAGATCACGGTCATGCTCAACTCCGAGATCGCCCAGCACGTGGCCGAGGTCATCCTGGCGGTCCTGCTCTTCGTCCTTCGCCCGGCCGAGACCCTCGTACGGGACACCCGCATCGCGGCACGGGTTCGCGACGTCCCCAACGTGGAGAGCGGCTACAACGACGGCATCATCTCGCCCGTCACCGTGCTCGGCAGCGTCCTGCTCCGCGGCCTCGGCTCGACGCCCCTCGCCCGCCTGCTCACCGCTTCCGCCGCTTTCCCGGTCAGCCCGGAGAAGGCTTGTTGAGCATGTGGGCCGACCGGGTCACGCCTCGGCTGCCCGGAGGAGGTCGGCGAAGGTGGTGCACGCCACCGGCTCACCGAGGGCCGTCATGGTCCAGGCGCCGCCGGCGCGGGTCACCTCTGCCACGATCAGCGCCGTGTGGAGACCGTGAGCGGGAAACGCGTACCGGGCCGGCTCGTGACCCAGGCTCTCGTCGACAATCCGGCAGTGCACGCTCTGCACGGTTTCGAAGGTGCTGCCGTCGAAGGAGCTGACGGCGAACACGATGCGGTCCGCGTGGGGAGGCAGCCGGGACAGGTGGGCGACGAACGACTCGTTGTCCTCCGCGTCCGCGGTGTTCGCCGTCACGGGGCCGGCGATGTGCTCGATGGAGCCGTCCGGGTGGGCTGGGTTCTCTGCGAAGAGAGCGTCGAGGAACCGGCCGTGGCCGTACAGCAGAGCGAACGTGCCGAGCGGACCCGTGCACGGAGCGGACTGCCAGCCGATGCCCATCCGCATCAGGTTGAGCGGGCGGCCGTCCGCCGTGTGCAGTTGAACCTGCTGCCCCTTGGCCATGAGGACGGGCATGGCGACTCCAGGTGAGGTGGCGGACAGAGCACGGAGGAGCGAACCGCCTGGTGATGCGGCGCTGGTCTCAGCCTCACGCTTCGTATAGTCCGTCGGTATCCCACGGATGTCCGGTGCCACTCCGCCACCCAGCAGTGCTGCCCCCGCCATGCGGCGGGGGCAGCGCTTGGGCCACTCTTCTCACCCGGCGGGGCGCCCAGCCGGGGTCAGGAGCTGGGTCGCGGCGAGCTGTGCGTACAGCTCGTCCTCGGCCACCAGCTCCTCGTGGGTGCCGATCGCGCGGACCGTCCCGGCGTCCATGACGACGATGCGGTCGGCGTCCGTCACCGTGGACAGGCGGTGTGCCACCACCAGGACGGTGGTCTCGCGTGCCGTCTCGGCGATGACGTCCCGCAGTGCCAGCTCGTTGACGGCGTCGAGTTGCGAGGTCGCCTCGTCCAGGAGCAGCAGCCTGGGCTTGCGCAGCAGGGTGCGGGCGATCGCGACGCGCTGCCGCTCGCCGCCGGACAGCTTCGAGCCGCGGTGCCCTACCAGAGTGTCCAGGCCGTGCGGGAGACGCTCGACGAGGGTGTCGAGCCTGGTCCGGGCGAGGACGGCGCGGATGTCGTCATCCGTCGCGCCGGGCGCGCTGAAGACCAGGTTCTCCCGCAGCGTGCCGGCCAGCACCGGCGCGTCCTGCTCGACGTACCCGATGAAGGACCGCAGTTCGGACAGCGGCCACTGCCGGATGTCCCGGCCGTCGACCAGGATGCGCCCGCCGGTCGTCTCGTAGAACCGCTCGATGAGCGAGAAGACCGTCGACTTGCCCGCGCCCGAAGGCCCGACGAAGGCCGTCATCCCGGCGCCCGGCACCTCGAAGTCCACCCGCTGGTGGATGTACGGCAACCCGGCCCCGTAGCGGAAGGACACGTCCTCGAAGCGGACCGACGCCGGACCTACCTCGATCCGCACCGGCCTGTACGTGGCCTGCGGCTCCGCGTCCAGACGGTCCACCTCCTTGATCCGGGAGATCGCGGCCGCGCCCTCCTGGTACGCGGAGGCGGCCTCGACCAGCTTGTACACCGGCTCCATCAGGTAAAACAGGTACAGCAGGAAGGCGATGAGCGTGGAGACGGGGATGTCCCCGGCGGCCACCCTCGCCCCGCCGACCGCGAGCACCGCGAGGAACGCCAGCTCGACGGCGAGGTTGTCCGCTGTTCCCAGCAGGGCCTCCCACTTCGCGCCGCGCACGCCGTGGCGCCACGCACGCCGGGCCGACGCCTCGACGCGTGCGGTCTCCCGCTCCTCGGCGCCGGACGCCTTCACCGTGCGGAACGCGCCGAAGACCCGCTCCAGGCCGGTGGACATCTCCCCGACAGCTTGTTGCGAGCGCTCGGCGGCCTGCCCGATCCTCGGCATCACCAGGGCGGCGCCCGCCCCGACGACCGCGACCACACCGAGCGTGACGCCGAGCAGCACGGCGTCCAGGAAGGCCATCACCACGACCGCCGCGACCAGCGTGAGCGCCCCGGTCGCGGCGTTGACCACCGCCTGGGTGCTCACGGCCCGCAGCAGCGTGGTGTCGGAGGTGACCCGCGACATCAGATCGCCCGGCTGCATCCGGTCCACCGCCGGGAGCCGCAGCCGCAGCAGCCGGCCGATCAGGCTGCGGCGAGCGGCCAGCACGACCGACTCGGCCGTCCGCTCCAGCACATAGGCGCCGAACGCCTCGGCCACCGTGCTCAGCAGCACCAGCACGGTCAGCGCCAGCAGCACGGTGGCGAGCGTGCCACCGGACGAGAGCCGGTCGACCAGCGCCTTCGTGGCCAGCGGCTGCAGCAGCCCGCCGGCGGCGCCCACCAGCGCCAGCAGCAGGCCGAGTACGACGGCCCACCGGTGCGGGCGGACGTACCCGTACAGCGCCTTGAGCGTCTCGCGGACGCGCAGGGACTCGGCACCCGTCGCCTCCGGGGCGGATGCGGTGTTCACAGGATTCCTTCCTTCTGGGGTCTGCCGCTGCGGCAGGGGATGCACCGAGGCAGCGAGCTCCTGCTGAGTGTGCGGCGTGTCATGCCACCAGCCTGGAAGACCGGACATCTCTTCGGCTATCCGGCGATCGTCGGGAGGACCCCCGCCGAGTGGCTGGAAGCCGTCATGGACGGCCGCAGCGGCGTCCCGCAGGTGCGGGACAAGGCCGCCCCCGAGCTGTGCGCTACCGCCTACCGCTCAAGTCACAGGCGGGTCGCCGGTTGCGGACACCGCCAGCACCCTGTCAACAAGCTCACGACCCGAAACAGCCAGGCGGCGGGGCCCACCCCGCGCGCTCTGGTACGGCTGCCGGCTGCACCCGGAGCTGAGGGCGTGTGCTGCGGCGGTAGGGTCGGGGTTGTCCTGACGGAGGTCGGCGAACTCGACTGGACGTCGGGGCCAGACGCCGGCCTCGGTCCAGTCCCGGAGTCGGCGCCAGGCCGTCACACCGGAGCAGCCCACCGTCTCCGCGGGGACGTCACGCCAGGCGACACCGGTCCGCAGCACGTACAGGACGCCGACGAGTGCCACCCGGCCGGGAACACGCGGCCACCCGCGGTATCGACCTCGAGATCGTCCAACGTGCCCCCCACGCCCGCGGTTTCACCGTCCAAACCCGCCGCCGGGTTGTCGAAAGAACCCTCGGCCCGCTCATGCGCCACCGCCGACTGGCCCGCGGCTGCGAAACCCACCCACACAGATCAGCAGCCATGATCCAAATCGCCGCCATCAGCCTCATGACCCGACGTCTCACCCACCACAACACCCCCGACTGGTGCGACACCTGACCACGAACGAAACCGACAGCCGGGAATCAAACGCCCACTTGACGGCGGGTGGTGTGAGCGGGCGCGGGCCGATGTGCGGGTGAGAGGGAGGGAACGGCTCCGCCCGAGGCGGGATGAGATGACAGGAGCGTCCGGTCCCGGGCGAGAGGCTTCCCGGGACCGGACGCAGGCGGGAGCGCTCAGCGGTTGAAGGCCAGCCGGGGCGCCGCGTTGCGGGCCAGCGTGTGGGCCTGCTCGGGCCACCAGGTGCCGGCCGGCGGGTCGACGATGCCGTACTCGGGGTCGATCGTGCCGCCGGTGTTGCGGGTGCAGCTGCCGTCGGACTCACCGGGGATCTTGATCCACAGGTAGGCGTCGACGAGCGGGACACCGGTGTCGGCGGTCGGACGCGGACCGAGGCCACGGCCGGGCGCGTTGCACCAGATCTCCGGGTCTCCGCTGTACTTGCCGGGCTCCGGGGCCCAGGCGCCCAGACCGTTGCGGCTGGTGTCGATGACGAAGTGGTGCAGGGCGTCGTTGGGCGGGGTGCCCACCGTCTGGTCGAACCAGGCGTCGGTCCAGCGCCAGGTGGCGGGGTCGGCGGAGTCGACCGCGTTGCCCGGGGTGCCGTCGTTGGGCGCGGCGGGCGAGTAGTACTGGGTGGCGCACCAGTCGGTGTGGCCGCGGGCGTACTCGGGCCCTTCGGTGGCGTACCACATGCACTTGGCTATCCAGGTGCCGTAGCGTGCGTTGTGGTCGGTGGGGTGGGTGTTGGACACGTTGAGGGCGAAGCCGTCGCTGTCCTGGACGCCGGTGTCGAGCAGTCGCCGCGCCATGTCGCCGACGGACCGCCACAGGACGTTGCCCGCGTCGAGGTAGACCGCGGTGCGGGCCTTGGACTTGAGGGTCCTGACGGCGTACGCGAGGTCGGCGATGCGGGTCGCCGTGAGTTCGCCGGTCGGGTCCACGCCCGGACCGCAGTCGCCGGGGAGGAGGGCCAGGCCGTCGGGCTCGACCACGACGACGGCCTTGCTGTCGCCGATGCCGGCGGCGAAGGCGTCGATCCACTGCCGGTAGGCGGCGGAGGACGCGGCACCGCCGCTGGAGTACTGGCTGCAGTCCCGGCCCGGCACGTTGTAGGCGACCATGACGGGGGTCCGGTTCACCACCCGGGCCTCGCTGACGAGGCTTCTCACCTTGGCCCGGACCTCGTCGGGTGTGCCCTCGGTGAACCATTCGGCCTGCGGCCAGCTCGCGAGCCTGGCCATGTTCACGGCGTTCGCGAAGTCGCCGTTCCTGAGGTCGGTGAGCGCCTGCTTGGCGGCCTTGCCGTGCGGGTCCACGTAGAACCTCGTGGCCGGGGTGAGCGCGTCCGCGACGGGTGCGGCCTGCGCCTGCCCCTGCGTCGCGGTGAGGGCGGCACAGGCCGCGAGCGCCGCGAGGGCGGCGGTCGCACGGCGCCGTGGGCTGCGTGGCTTCATGAGGGCTCCTGGTCGGGGATGGGGGCGAGGAGAGCCGGTGGTGCCTGTGGCCCGGTCGCGGGGCGGGTGCCGGGTTACAGCAGTCGGATGTCAGTAGCCGTAGATCATCTTGTAGGCGACCTCCGGGAGGAACTGGCCGGCCGTGGAACCGGTCCCGACGCCGCAGTTTCCGTCGGACTCGCCCGGGGCCTTGATCCACAGCAGCATCTCGGCGCCGCCGCCCAGCTGGGTGGGCGTGCCGATGCGGCGGCCGGCCGCGTTGCACCACTCGCCGTTGGAGCCGTTGCCGTTGCGGCTGGTGTCGACGACGAACGGCTTGGTGTAACCGTAGCGGGCGGCCAGTTCGCTGTTGACGGCGTTGCCGTAGGCGGTGTTCTGGGCGGTGGTGTAGTAGTTCGAGATGTTGAGGGAGAAGCCGTGCGCCTGTCGGAGCCCGGCTTCGTGGAGGCGCTGGGCCATCGTTGCCGCGCTGACCCAGCCGGGGTTGCCGGCGTCGAGGTAGACCCAGGTGTTGGGGGCCTGGCGGTTGAACTCGGAGAGGGCGCCGCTGATCATGCCCTGGCGCTCGCGGATCTGGGTCTGGTTCATGCATCCGTAGTCCGCGAGGGAGTCCGGTTCGAGGACGACGACGGCCGGACGGTGGGCGATTCCGCCGGCGAACTGGGAGATCCAGCTCGCGTAGGCGGACGGGGAGGAGGCGCCGCCTCCGGAGTGTCCGCCGCAGTAGTCCCGGTGGTAGATGTTGTACGCGACCAGGAGGGGCAGCTTGTCCCAGTGGTCCGCCGCCCCGACGTACGCGCCCGTGGCGGTGCCGATGGTGCCGCTCCAGGAGCCGAACCAGCGGGCCATGGGGGTGCCGGCGAGGGACGCGTTGATCGCGGGGGACCGGCCGTCACCGGGGTTGGCGGCGACCCACTTCTTCGCGCTGGAGTCGGGGTCCACGTAGAACCCGCTGGTCATGGTGGTGGGGTCCGCCGCGTGGGCGGAAGGTGCCACGGCGAGCGCCAGGGGCAGCGCGAAGAGGGCTGCGACGAGGGTGCGGGTTCTGCGGCGCATGACTGTACCTCGGTTTCCTGACGGCGGATGCGTCGCGCGGTCTCGTCCCGAGCGGGCGACGCGGTGAGGAAGTGCGGTGGTACGAGGTCCCCGTGCGGCGGCGCACCGGCGGGGACACCAGCACACTCCGGACGCACAAGAACCCGTGGAAGCGCTCCCATTGGAAGCGATCCCAGACAGCGATCCATGGGGCCGGGGTGTGGCCGTATCGTGTGGCGCACCGATCCGCACTGTCAAGTAGCGGCGCTTGAGCGGCACTTCACAGGGCGAAGGGAAGGGGTTACAGTCCTGGAACTGGAAGCGCTTCCAGTCTTCCAGGCGTTCAGACGGGAAGAGGGAGGCGGGGCATGGCGCAAGGTGTGCCGCATCGGCATTCGACACTCGACGAGGTGGCCGAACTGGCCGGAGTATCGCGGTCGGTGGCCTCGCGTGTGCTCAACAACGCCCCGCACGTCAGTCGCGCAAAACGCGAGGCCGTCGAACGGGCCGTCCACCAACTCGGATACGTGCCGAATCCGACAGCCCGGGCGCTGGCGACCCGTCAGACCGGTGCGGCCGCCCTGGTCGTCTCGGGAGAAGATCCGTCGATCTTCGCGGATCCGTTCTTCGCCCAGGTGATCGCGGGCGCCTCGGCCGCGCTGGAGGACGCCGACCTGCACCTGATGCTGTGTCTGGCCGCCTCCGAGCGGGGACGCCGGCGCGTGGAGCGGCTTCTCCGGTCCAAGGGGGCCGACGGGGTGATGCTGATGGCGCTGCGCGAGGACGATCCGCTGGCCCGCACGGCGGAAGAGGCGGAGATTCCCGTGGTGTTCGGCGGGCGTCCGATCGGTTTGGACCCGCGGTGGTACGTGGACGTCGACAACCTCGGAGGGGCGCGCGCGGCGACCGAGTACCTGATCTCGCTCGGCCGGACCCGGGTTGCGACGATCTGCGGGCGGCTGGACACCGAGGTGGGGCGCGCCCGTCACCGCGGCTACCAGGACGCCATGCTGGCGGCGGGCCTCGAACCGTATCCGCCGGAAGCCGGTGACTTCACCGAGCCGAGCGGAGCGGCCGCCATGGCCGCGCTGTTGGCGCGGCACCCGGACCTGGACGGAGTGTTCGCCGCCAGCGACAACATGGGGGCGGGAGCGTTGCGCACGCTGCGTGATGCCGGCCGCCGCGTCCCCGCAGACGTCGCCGTGATCGGCTTCGACGACCTGGCCGTGGCCCGGATCGCCGATCCGCCGCTGACCACGGTGCACCAGCCCATAGAGGGTCTCGGTCGTGAGATGGCGCGCATGCTTGTAGCGCTCATCAACGGGCAGGCCCCCACTCCGCTGGTCCTCCCCACGCGTCTGGTCGTCCGCGCCAGCGCCTGACGGACCGCCTCGGGACCGGCTTCCCGGCCGGCCCTGCGCCCTGCCGTGCGCCCACCTCCGCGCACCATGCACGGCCGTCCCTGCTCAGCCGTCTTGACGACGGACCGTCAAAGTGGCGGCAGGGTTTCGACACCATCTTTCGTGAGCGCTCCCAAGCCGGGAAGAACCCCCAGGCGCAAGGTTTCACCCCGGCCTTCGAAGGCCGCCTCTCCCACGCCGACCGCCATCGAGGCGACCTGTCCGACGCCCCCGGCGTCGACAAGAAGGCCTACCTGCCCTGGAAGTGGGACCAGGCCACCACCGCCGACGGCAGGACGATCGGCCTGGGCACCGACGTCGGCCCGATGGCCGTCTGCTACCGCCAAGCCCTCTTCAAGGCCACGGGCCTGCCCTCCGACCTCGAGTCGGTCGGCAGGCCGTGGGCGGGCGACTGGGACCTGGCCGTCAAGGTCGTCCAGGGCAGGACCAGCCAGGGCCTGAAGATGTTCGACACCCCCTGGCAGACCGCGTTCTCCAAGTCCACCTTCGCCGCCACCGTCTGTCCCTCCTGGCAGCAGGCCGACATCCAGCAGTTCTCCGGCCCCTCCAACAAGGGCAAGTGGAACATCGCCCAGCCCCCGGCCGTCGGCAACTGGGGCGGCTCCTTCCTGGCCGTGCCCGCTTCCGGCAAGCATGTCGACGAGGCAAAGAAGCTCGTTGCCTGGCTCACTGGGCCCGAGCAGCAGGCGAAGGTCTTCCAGAAGGCGGGCAACATTCCCGCCGACCAGGCCGCCTACGACCTGCCCGCCGTCGTCTCCGCCCCGATGCCCGGAGCGGCTGCGGTCAACCACGCCCACGGCGAGAGCGACCGCTCTCCGTGGCCCGGCTCCGAGGGCGTCAACTTCCGCCTACCGTCCGGCGACGCCGCCGAGATGGGCTGGGCCATCGACCCCGCCGGTCTCTACGACCTCCTCATGGCCACCTCCCGCGCCCCTCCCGGGCTTCCCCCGGTGATCACCGAGAACGGCGGTGCCTTCTCCGACGTCCCCACGACGGACGGCCAGATCCATGACCACGACCGGATCGACTACCTCCACCGACACCTCGCCGCAGTCCACCGGGCCATCGCCGCGAACGCGGTCCCGGGTCTTTGAACTCCGCACACAGAGCCGCCCTGTGAAGCTTTCGAGGCCGATGCCGGAGCCGGCCGCACCGGGTGATGGGCAGGCTCGGCATTCATCTCGCACCACGCGCAGCTTGAGCATCTGCCATCGCTGGTCGGCTCCGGTCCAGTAGGTGTACCGGACGACGTCGACGGCGTCGGCCGTGGAGGCACCCTGCACCTCCACGGCCTTGCCGCTCTTGCGGTCCGCAGCATGTCAGGTGCGGGTCCAGCGCTGGTTGGTGCCGCCCCAGCAGGAGTAGAGCTGGACCAGGGTGCCGTTGGCGGTGCCGTTGGCGGCGGCGTCGAGGCAGAGGCCTGACTGGACGCCGACGATGGATCCGTCGGAGTTCAGGCGCCACTTCTGGTTGTCGCCACCCCAGCAGCTGTAGATCTGCACTTTGGCGCCGTTGCCGGTGCCGGCGGCGTCCAGGCATTTGTCGCCGTAGACCCTGAGCTCGCCTGCGGCGGTATAGGTCCACTGCTGGTTGGTGCGGTTGTTGCAGTCCCACAGGTTGAGCTGGGTGCCGTCGGTGGTGCCGGCGCCGGGCACGTCCAGGCAGCGACCCGAAGCGACGCCCTTGATCTGTCCGGAACCGGGCGTGGGGGTCGGAGTGGGTGTGGGGGAGACGGCGTTGAGTGCGTTGAGGACGGAGGTGTAGGCGGGCTTCTTGCTGCCGTCGCCGTTGAACAGCAGCGGCGTCTGCTCTGCTCGCCAGGAGTCGGTGTCGCGCACACCCCAGACGGTGATGCCGAGGCAGCGCGGGACGGCCAGGCAGTCGTTGGTCACGTTGGCGAAGGTGGTGCCCGAGGCGCCCTGGATGTCGAGTTCGGTGACGGCCACGTCGACGCCGAGGGCGGCGAAGTTCTGCAGCGTGGTGCGGAAGTTGCTGTTGTACGGGCTGTCGTTGTTGAAGTGCGACTGGAAGCCGACGCAGTCGATGGGCACGCCGCGCTGCTTGAAGTCCCGGACCATGGCGTACATGGCCTGGGTCTTGGCCCAGGTCCAGTTCTCGACGTTGTAGTCGTTGTAGCAGAGCTTGGCGGCCGGGTCGGCGGCGCGTGCGGTACGGAAGGCGACCTCGATCCAGTCGTTGCCGGAGCGCTGCAGGTTGGAGTCGCGCCGGGCGCCCGAGCTGCCGTCGGCGAAGGCCTCGTTCACGACGTCCCACTGGGCGATCTTGCCCTTGTAGTGGGCCATCACGCCGTTGATGTGGTTGATCATCGCCTGGCGCAGCGTGCTGCCGCTGAGGCTCTGCATCCAGCCGGGCTGCTGGGAGTGCCAGGCCAGGGTGTGGCCGCGCACCTGCTTGCCGTTCTGCACCGCCCAGTTGTAGACGCGGTCTCCGGCGGTGAAGTTGAACTGGCCCTGCTGGGGTTCGGTGGCGTCGATCTTCATCTCGTTCTCGGCCGTCACCGAGTTGAACTCGCGACCCGCGATCGACGTGTACGCCGAGTCGCCCAGCCGGCCCGAGGCGATGGCGGTTCCGAAGTAGCGGCCGCTCTGCGCCGCCGCGCCGCCGAGCGTGCTCTCGGCTGCATGTGAGGTCAACGGTGCCACCAGCACGGCGGCCGAACCCAGGACGCCGACGACCAGGGCCGTACACAGGCCGCCGATCTTCCGGCGGACGGTGGTGGGAATGGCGCTTAATTGCATGACTGAGCCTCCAGGGCGGAAATTGCAGAAGGAATGGAGCGCGGCAGAACGAATCCGCGTCAGCGGCGTCCGCGCCCATGAACAAAAGGCGCTCACCGTCGGGGCATAACGATCCAGGGCCGGCATGCGGCGCCGGGGCGGACGGCGAATCCACCTTCGGGACTCAGTGTGGAAACTCGACCGAAACATGTCAACAGTTTCGAAAGGGTTTCGAGAATCTTCCCTTGGGGGCAGCCGAGGAGCGGCTTGAGGCTGCACGAGGAGTCACCGAAAGACTTTCGATGACGAGGGCAGGAACCGGACCGGGCAGAGATGCCGGCGCCGGCGCGTAGGCATTGGATTTGAACGGCGGATCCTGTGGAGAGATCCCGCCGTAAACGAGTATTTTATTCAGCTCGCCTCTCTGGGGCGCCGCATTCCGTCGCACCGGAGAGGTCACCCCGTCGAAGGTGGGAGCGTGACTTCACGTGCAATCCGTACACGGCCCGCGCCGACGTCGGTGTCCGGGCGGTTCCCGTCGGCTCGGGTACGTGATGTCGAACCTCGTGAAGTGGGCTTGGTTGGTGGAGGGGCGGCCGTTGGAAGTGGCGTAGAGGCCGAGCTGGACGCTGGTGAACACCGGAGTGAGGAAGGTGGCCTCTACGGTGGTCAGGTCCTGCCAGGCGCCGTCGGGTGCCGCGTGGGCGAAGGTGTGGCTGAAGCCGCGGATGCGGACCCCCAGGCGAACGGGGCCCGGGGGGACGGGAACGCGGGCCAGGACGTCGGGCCCGTGGCGAAGGCTGAGTCCTTCCGTGGTGCGAAGGAGGAGGAGGTGGGTGTCGTCGTCGAGGACCACGGCGAGACCTGCCTGTTCGTCCGGTGCGGCGGGGGCGAAGTGCAGTTCGGTGGAGACGTCGCAGTCGGGCTGTTCCTGGGGGCGGGCCAGGAGGGACGGGGTGGTGCGTTCGCCGAGGCGTTCGGGGCGGAGCTGGAGGCGGAGTCCGTCGCCGGTGGTCCAGAACCGCGCGGGCGGGGTCCGCAGGGTGCTCCAGTCGGGGGAGAGGGTGGCGAAGTCGTCGTGGAGGGGGAGGCGACGGCCGCTGTGGACGACGGGGGAGAAGACCGGCCAGCCGTCGTTCCAGGTGACCCGGCTGAGGAACGTCTCGCGGCCGATGGCGGAGCCCGGGCGGACGCCCAGGAGGACGGCCCGCCAGTCGCCGTACGGGGTCCGGACGAGGTCGGCGTGCCCGGTGCAAGTGACCGGGCCCTTGGCCGGTGGTAGCACCGGGTTGTCGGGGGCGCCCTGGTAGGGGCCGGTCACGCGGTCGGCGCGGGCGGCCACCACGCTGTGGTCCACATCGGTGCCGCCCTCGGCGGTGAGCAGGAGATAGCTGCCGCCGATCTTGTAGAGGTGTGGGGCTTCCGGCCATCGGGCGCCCGGGCGGCTTCCCGACCACAGGACGTACTCGGGTCCCGTGAGCCGTCGCTCGCGGGGAAGGTACTCGCGCATCCAGATCTCGGTGCGGCCGGCGGCCTCGTCCAGCACACGGGCGGCGGTGAACCAGGCCCGGCCGTCCCCGTCGTCCTGCCCGTCGTCGAAGAACAGCGACGGGTCGAAGCCTTCGCCCTCCAGCCAGTACGGTTCCGACCACGGTCCCACCGGGTCGGTCGCCGTGACGACGAAATGGCCGGGGCCGTCCATCAGCGTGCAGACGAGGTGGAAGACCCCGTCGTGGTGCCGGATCGTCGGTGCGAACAGGCCCCGTGAGGGCCCGCTGCCGTCGAGGTCGAGCTGGGACGGCCGGTCGAGCGCGGAGCCGAGGCGCCGCCAGTTCACCAGATCTCGGCTGTGGAACACGGGAAGGCCCGGGAACCATTCGAAGCTGGACGTCACCAGGTAGTAGTCCGCCCCCACTCGGCAGACGGAGGGGTCGGGCCGGAACCCGGGCAGCACGGGATCACCGAACCGCGTGCTCATGGGACCGGGACGATCTCGACCGGCACGGACAGCACCCGGTCGGCCCCCGGGTGACGTACGGGGCCGGTCAGAGTGAAGGAGCCCTGGAGCGGAAGATCGCCGCTGGACCGTCCGACGGCCACGCCGATCTCCCCCGGCTCCACTCTTCTCCGCAGGTCGATCCCGGTGAAAGAGGTCCGGTCGGCATGGACGGAGAAGGTGATCCGGGCGGCCGCGCCCGGTTGCAGCTCGACCCTGCCGAATCCGGCGAGCCACCGCTGCGGCCGGACGACGGACGCCTCGGGATCCGAGAGGTACAGCTGCACCACCTCGGTCCCGGCCACCTCGCCGACGTTGCGTACGGTGACCGAGACAGAGGCGGCTCCGTCCGTCGCGGCGACGGGATCCACCGAGAGCTCCGTACAGGCGAAGCCGGTCCAGCTCAGCCCGTGTCCGAAGGGGAACAACGGGGTCGGGTCCACCGATCTCCAGTCGGTGTGCCCGCCGAGCCTGGAGCGCAGACAGGCGCCGGGCTGCCCGCCGACCTGGCGGGGGATGGAGACGGGCAGCCGCCCGGACGGTTCCGCAGCCCCGCTGATGATCCGGGCCGGCGCCGTCCCACCTTCTTCGCCGGGGAGCGCGACGTGGTGGGGGAAGGAGTGGCAGCCGAGGAAGGACCGGGGGTCGTCGGCGTACGGCCCGGTGATCGCGACCCGGCACGGCCGCAGCGGCAGGGTGCCGTCGTTGGCGAGCAGCACGGTGGACCGTTCCGCCAGGATCCGGGCCAGTGCCCGGTTCTCCGGCGGGTCGAGGTCGACCGGCGCGGGCTTGACGGGTTCACCGTGCCGGGTCTCCAGGAAGGAGACGGCGTAGCAGTCGGCGACGACGCCTCTGAAACCGAGTTCGTCCCTGAGCAGTTCGGTCAGCAGCCGTTCGGCGGCGGCCACCGGGACGCCGTCCACGTTGGTGTAGCTGTTCATCGGTGGACGCCGACCCGCCGCATTCCCGCGCCGATGGCGGCGGCCGTCTGGCGTACGAGCCCGGGATCGAAGGACGCCCCCCAGGCGAGCGGCCCGGGGAAGACCGTCGCCCCGAACGTCATGAACCCGGTCAGGCACTCCTCGTGAGCGACCGCCGGGATCCCGAACCGGCCGGATCCGGTCACCTGCCGCCGGAGCGAGGCGAACCGCTCCATCCCGGCCTCCTCGGTGATCGGCGCGGTGCCGTACACCCGGGTGAGCAGGCCGAGCCCGTGGACGACGCTGTCGTCGAAGCCGGGCGCGGACTCGCCGGAATCGTCCTCCATCGGCGCGACAGGTGCTCCCGGATCCGAGGGCAACGCCCAGAAGCCGGCGAGTTGTCCCGCCTTCTCCTCCAGCGTCATCCGTGTCAGGAGATCGGCGACTCGCACGGACGCGGGCGGGAGGGGGGTCACGCCAGGGCTCGGGCAAGGGGATCTCCTAGGGACGGGGCGGGGCGGTGGAGAGGCGGACCTTGAGTTCGGTCGAAAGCTCCATCCGGGGGCTGACCAGGGGCTGGTCCTCCAGGAGCTGGAACAGGGTGCGGGCGGCGACCCGGCCCATCTCCTCCAGAGGCTGGCGCACCGTCGTCAGCGGCGGTGACAGCCATTCGCACATCGGCAGGTCGTCGAAGCCGACCACGCTGAGGTCCTGCGGGATGCGCAGTCCGCTCTGCCGGGCGGCTTCGTAGACGCCCATCGCCTGCTGGTCGCTACCGGCGAAGACGGCCGTCGGCGGCTCGGAAAGGGCGAGCAGCTCCTGGGCGCACTGGAACCCGCCCTCGTGCTGGAAGTCGCCGAACCGGATCAGGTCGCGGTCGACCTCGATCCCGGCCCGCTCCAGGGCGGCCCGGTACCCGTCGATGCGGGCCTGGCTGCAGAGCATCTCCTTGCGTCCGCCGATCGTGGCGATCCGGCGGTGCCCCAGCTCCAGCAGGTGCTCGGTGGCGGCGAGGCCGCCGGCCCAGTTGGTCGCTCCGATGCTCGGCACGCCGTTGCCCGGCAGGTCGATCGGGTCGATGACGACCAGTGCCACCCCGGCCCGTTCGACCTGGGCGCGCTGGGCCTGAGTGACCGAGGCGGTGACGAGGATGACGCCGTCGCTGTGGTGCAGGACCGGCAGCGCGGTCCAACTGGACGGCGTGGCCTCGCCCGGCGGGACGAGCGACACGACGGTGCCGACGCTCCGCTGGGCGCACTCGGCCTCGACGCCGCGCAGTATCTCCACCGCCCACGCGCTGTCCAGACCGCCGATGATCAGGTCGACGAGACCCGATCTGCGGGCTCTGCCCTGCCGGCCGGGTGGCAGGTAGTTGTGAGCCTGCAGCAGGCCCTCGATCCGTTCGCGTGTCGAGGGTGCGACATCGGAACGGCCGTTGATCACCTTGGACACGGTGGCCTGGGAGACCCCTGCCTCCGCGGCGATGACGGCCAGGGTCGGGCGCTGCTCGCTCAACTTCTCTCCTCTGCGCGGATGCCTTCGGCCGGCGACAGATATCGCAAACTTTCGATGAGTTTCCGGGCGGCTCGACCTGCTTGTCAAGCCTGCGAACAACCGCTTCCCGTAGATAAATTGGCGCGAGGTCTTGACCGGGAAGGCTCACGTTCCTAGTTTGTGGCAGCGCAGAATTCGAGAGTATTTCGAAACATTTTCGGGCACGAACCGGCATTCCCCACCCCGGAGGTCCCATGGCCAGCACCCTCCCGAGCCGACGAAGCTTCCTGGCGCTCTCGGGCTTGACCGCCCTGTCCGTCTCCATGACCGCGGCCTGCGGAGTCGGCGAATCCGGAGACAAGCCGGCGGCCGACGGCAAGGTTTCCTTCGCGTGGTGGAACATCGCCACGACAGAACCGGGCAAGTCCCTCTTCCCGCAGATCTCCGCGGCGTTCACGGCCGCCCACCCGAACATCGCGATCAACACGACCTCGTTGGAGAACGAGGCGTTCAAGTCCAAGCTGACCGCCACCACTTCCTCGGGCAAGCTCCCCGACGTCTACCAGACCTGGGGCGGCGGCGTGCTCCAGCAGCAGGTCGACGCGGGCCTGGTCGAGGACCTCACCGACCTCGTCGACTGGTCGTCCCAGCTCACCCCGGTCTCGCTCCAGGCCTACCAGTTCGGGGGCCGGACCTACGGAATCCCGTACGACATCGGCATGGTCGGCTTCTGGTACAACAAGAAGCTCTTCGCCAAGGCCGGGATCACCGCCCCGCCGGCCACCTGGGCCGAACTCCTCGAAGACGTCGGGAAGCTCAAGGCGGCGGGCGTCACTCCGATCGCCCTCGCGGGCAAGGAGAAATGGCCGGGCCACTACTACTGGGCCTACCTCGCGATGCGCGTCGCCGGCCTCCCCGCGCTGCAGCAGGCCGCGACCACCAAGGACTTCACCGGCGCCGGCTTCGTCCAGGCGGGAACCCGTCTCAAGGAGCTGGTCGACCTCCAGCCGTTCCAGACGGCCTTCCTCGGCGCCGGCTACGCCACCCCCGGCGGCCAGGCCGCGACCATGGGCAACGGCAAGGCCGCCATGGAGCTGATGGGGCAGTGGGCACCGTCGGTGCAGAAGGACGCGGGCGCCGACCTCGGAGCGGACCTGGGCTTTTTCCCCTTCCCGACGGTCGACGGGGGCGTGGGCCAGGCCACCGAGGTGTTCGGCGGTGGCGGTGGTTTCGCGCTGCGCAAGGGAGCCCCGAAGGAGGCGCTGGACTTCCTGAAGTTCTTCGTCCTGGAGAACGAGTCCAAGCTGCTGGCCTCCAACGGCTACCTGCCGGTGGTCAGGGGCGCGGAGAGCCGGCTCACCGACGCCAACAAGAAGGTGGTGGCCCACAGCCTGTCCAAGGCGACGGGCTTCCAGCTCTTCCTGGACCAGGCCTACCCGCCGGCGGTCGGCCAGGAGGTCAACGACAGCGTCGCCGACCTCATCGCGGGCAAGAAGACGCCCGAGCAGGTCACCACGTCGATCACCGAGGCTGCGAAGGGTGCCTAGCTCCGTGTCCACCCTGACCGGGGAGCGGACGGAGGACGCCGTGCCCGTGCGCCCGCCGGCCCCGGCCCGGTCGCTCCTGCGCGGGTGGGGAGGCTGGGCTTCGGTCGCCTGGTTCCTCGTCCCGGCTCTGGTCCTCTTCCTCGTCTTCGTCCTCGCCCCGATCGTCGTCGCCGTCTACACCGGCTTCTTCAAGTGGGGCGGGATCGGCCCCGTGGACGACTTCGTCGGCTTCGCGAACTACACCAAACTGTTCGACGATCAGGTCTTCCTCGGCGATCTGGGGCGCGGACTGTACCTGATCGTCCTGTCGATCACGGTGCAGCTGCCGTTCGCCCTGTTCACCGCGGTCCTGCTCAACCAGAGGCTCCGCGGCCGGGCCGTCTACCGGATGCTGTTCTTCGCGCCGTACATCCTGTCCGAGGTGGTCACGGCGGTCCTCTTCACGATGGTCTTCCTGCCCGGCGCCGGCATGGCCGACCATCTCGTCGGCGTCCTGGGCCTGGAGGGGCTGCAGGGCAAGTGGCTCGCCGATCCCTCGACGGTCATGCCGACCCTGTTCGTGGTCATGATCTGGAAGTACTTCGGCTTCCACATGATGCTCTTCCTCGCCGGGCTGCAGAGCATCCCGGCCGAGATCCTCGAGGCCGCCTCCATCGACGGCGCCGGCGCCTGGCAGCGCTTCCGGCACGTGACGCTGCCGCTGCTCGGCCCGACGATCCGGATCAGCGTCTTCCTTTCGGTCATCGGGTCCATCCAGCTCTTCGACCTCGTCTGGGTCATGACCGCGGGCGGGCCCAACCACTCCTCCGAGACGATGGCGATCGCGATGTTCCAGTTCGGGTTCAAGCGGTACCAGGTGGGCTACGCCAGTGCGATCAGCGTGGTGTTGTTCATGATCAGTCTGGTTTTCTCCCTCTTCTACCAGCGTTACGTGCTCCGCCGTGACCTGGGCGGGGCCGTCACCTCGGAGGGCGGCCGATGAACGCCCGCGGGACGGCACGCGGAATTTCGCTGCACGCCGTGGTCTGGCTGATCGGCGCGTTCGTCGTCGTGCCGCTGATCTACGCGGTGATCTCCGGGTTCAAGAGCACCGCCGAGCTGACGGCCAACCCGTTCGGACTGCCGGAGCGATGGAGGGCCGGCAACTACATCGGCATTCTCGGCGACGGAATGTTCTGGCGGCAGATCGCCAACAGCGCGGGCATCGCGATCGGCACGACGCTCTGCACGGTGGCGGCCTCCGCGATGGCGGCATTCGTCCTGGCCCGCTACGCCTTCCGCGGCCGGGAGCTGTTCTACACACTGTTCACGATCGGGTTGATGTTCCCGTTCGCGGTGGCCGTCCTGCCGCTCTTCCTCATGCTGCGCACCTTCGGCCTGCTCGACAACCCGCTCGGGGTGGTCCTTCCGCAGGCGGCCTTCGGGCTCCCGATGACGATCGTCATTCTGCGCGGTTTCTTCCGGACCATCCCGGCGGAGATCGAGGAGGCCGCCATCGTGGACGGCTGCGGCAAGTTCCGTTTCTTCTGGAAGATCCTGCTGCCAATGGCGCGTCCGGCACTCGGTACGGTCTCGGTACTGGCGATCGTCGCGAGCTGGAACAACTTCTTCCTGCCGCTGCTGGTGTTCAACGACCCGAAATGGCAGACGATCCCGGTCGGCGTCCAGCAGTTCCAGGGCCAGTACTCGACCGACTACGCGCTCGTCCTGGCCTACATCGTGCTCGCCATGGTGCCCGCCCTCGCCTTCTATGCCGTCGCCGAGCGGCAGCTGATCGGCGGCCTCACCGCGGGCGCCACCAAGGGCTGACCCGCCCCACGCGACCTCCACCCCCGAGGAGACCCTGTGAAACGCCTGACCGCCCTGACGGCCGTCATATTGTTAGCGCTAACAACTCAAGCTGCGGCCGACCCCGCGCGACCCCCGGCCGACTCCGCGCGCGCCGGCGTCGACTTCCGGGCCGAACTCCAGCCCATCGACGGATTCGGCTTCTCGATGGCCTTCCAGCGGGCCGACCTGCTGCACGGCGCGCGCGGCCTCGGCCCGGCCAAGCGGCGCGAGGTGCTCGACCTGCTGCTCAGCAAGGAGAAGGGCGCGGGCCTGTCGATCCTGCGCCTGGGCATCGGGTCGTCGGCCGACCGGGTCTACGACCACATGCCGACGATCCTGCCGGCCGATCCCGGCGGGCCGGACGCCACGCCGAAGTACGTCTGGGACGGCTGGGACGGCGGCCAGGTCTGGCTCGCCAAGGAGGCCAAGGCGTACGGCGTCGAAAGGTTCTTCGCCGACGCCTGGAGCGCGCCGGCCTTCATGAAGACCAACGGCAGCGAGAACGACGGCGGCGAGCTCCTGCCCGCATGGCGGCAGGCCTACGCGAACTACCTCGTCCAATACGCCAAGTTCTATCAGCGGGAAGGCATCAGGATCACCGACCTGGGATTCACCAACGAACCCGACTGGACGGCGACCTACGCCTCGATGCGCTTCACCCCGCAGCAGGCCGTCGACTTCCTCAAGGTGCTCGGGCCGACCGTCCGCGCGTCCGGACTGAAGACGGAGCTGGTCTGCTGCGACGCCGCGGGCTGGGACCGGCAGGTCGCCTACACCGAGGCCATCGAGGCGGACCCCGCGGCCGACAGGGCCGTGCGGACCGTCACCGGCCACCGCTACAGCGGTCGGACCTCGGTCCCGCAGCCGACCGACAAGCACGTGTGGATGTCGGAGTGGTCGCCGGACGGCGCCACGTGGAACGAGAACTGGGACGACGGCAGCGGCTACGACGGTCTCACCGTCGCGGCCGACATCCAGAACACCCTGACCGTCGGCAACGCCAACGCCTACGTCTACTGGACCGGGGCGTCCCTCGGCGCGACCCGGGGGCTCATCCAGCTCGCCAACCCCGGTGACGACTACCGGGTGTCCAAGCGGTACTGGGCGCTGGCCGCCTTCAGCCGCTTCGTCCGCCCCGGCGCCTTCCGCGTTCCGGTCACGAACACCGACCCGGCACTCCGGATCACGGCCTTCCGCAACACCGACGGCAGCCGCGTCATCGAGGTCCTCAACACCGCGACCACCGAGACCTCCGCCGCCTTCACCCTTCGCGGCGGGCGCGACCGGCACCCCGACGCCTACGTCACCGACGAGACCCGCTCGATCACCCCGGCCGACGTCGTCTCCACGCACGGCACGACCCTCACGGCGACGCTCGCCCCGCGTGCGCTCACCACGATCGTCCTCGACTGAACCGCCCGGCACCCGAGGAGTCATCCATGCCCCTGTCCCGGCATCTCATCGCCCTGTCCGCCGCCGTCTGCCTCGCGGCCGGCCTCGCCGCCGCGCCCGCGACCGCCGAACCCCGCCCCAGGACGCTCGCCGAACTGGCCAAGAAGCACCACAAGTACTTCGGCTCGGCCACCGACAACCCCGAGTTCACCGACGCCGCCTATCTGAAGCTCCTCGGCAGCGAGTTCGGGCAGACCACCCCCGGCAACGCCATGAAGTGGTACGCCACCGAGCCCGAGCGCGGCGTTTTTGACTTCACCGCCGGCGACGAGGTCGTGGCCTTCGCCAAGGCCCACCACCAGAAGGTCCGCGGCCACACCCTCGTCTGGCACAACCAGCTCCCCGCCTGGCTCACCGAACGCAACTGGACCGCCGAAGAGCTGCGCGCCGTCCTCAAGAACCACATCCAGACGGTGGTCCGGCACTACAAGGGCCAGGTGATCCACTGGGACGTCGTCAACGAGGCGTTCAACGAGGACGGAACCTACCGCGAGTCGCTCTTCTACAAGACGCTCGGCCCCGGCTACATCGCCGACGCCCTGCGCTGGGCCCACGAGGCCGACCGGCACGCCAAGCTGTACCTCAACGACTACAACGTCGACGGGATCGGTCCCAAGAGCGACGCCTACCACACCCTGATCAAGCAGCTGAAGGCCGACGGCGTCCCGGTGGAGGGCTTCGGCATCCAGGGCCATCTGGCGCTCCAGTACGGCTTCCCCGCCGACCTCCGGCAGAACATGCAGCGCTTCGCCGACCTCGGGGTCGAGGTCGCGGTCACCGAGCTCGACATCCGGATGACCCTCCCGGCGACCCCTTCGACGCTCGCCACCCAGGCCACCTGGTACGCGGACTACGTCAAGGCCTGCCTGGCGGTCAGGAAGTGCGTCGGCGTCACCATCTGGGACTACACGGACAAGTACTCGTGGATCCCCTCCGTGTTCCCCGGTGAGGGCGCCGCGCTGCCCTACGACGAGAACCTGGCGCCCAAGCCCGCCTACCACGCGATCAGGGAGGTGCTGGGCGGATGATCAGAACGGCGATCGTCGGAACGGGCGGGATCGCCGCCATCTGCCACGTCCCCGCCCTCCGGGCACAGGCGCACCGGGCCGAGATCGTGGCAGCCGTCGACGTGGACGCCACGCGCGCCGAGGCGTTCGCGGTCGAACACGGCATTCCCGCGGTCCACACCGACCTGCACACGATGCTCAGGGAGCAGCGCCCGGACCTCGTGCACCTGTGTACGCCGCCGTTCCTGCACGCCGAACAGGCCGTGGCCTGCCTGGAGTCGGGGGCGTGGGTGTGGTGCGAGAAGCCGGTGGCACTGTCGCTGGCCGAGCTCGACCGGATCCGTGCGGCCGAGGGGTCCGCCGTCGCGGGCGCGGTGTTCCAGCACCGGTACGGCTCGGGAGTCCGGTACCTGCGCGACCGGATGGCGGCCGGGACGCTGGGCCGTCCGCTGGTCGCGCAGTGCGTCACGGCGTGGTACCGCGACGACGCCTACTACGACGTGCCCTGGCGCGGCACCTGGGAGAGCGAGGGCGGTGGTCCGACGCTGGGTCACGGCATCCACCAGATGGACCTGATGCTCGCGGTGCTCGGCGAATGGGCCGAGGTGCGCGCGATGGCCGGCCGCCTGGAGCGCCACGTCCAGACCGAGGACGTGTCCACGGCCCTGGTCCGGTTCGAGAACGGGGCCATCGCGACGGTCGTCAACAGCGTCCTCTCCCCGCGCGAGGAGAGCTACCTGCGGTTCGACCTCACCGAGGCCACGGTCGAACTGCGGCACCTGTACGGCTACTCCAACGCGGACTGGACGTTCACCCCCAGGTCGCCCCGCGCGAAGTGGGAGCCGCCGGAGGACCTGCCCAGCTCGCACACCGCCCAGCTCGCGGACTTCCTGGACGGCTACGAGGCCGGACTCCGGCCCGACCTCGGCAGGCCCACCATGGAACTGGTCACCGCCCTGTACAAGGCCGCGATCACCGGCCTGCCGGTCCGGCGCGGAGAGATCGACGCGGCCGACCCGTTCTACGGCTCGCTCCACGGGGGACGCCCGGAGGTGTTCCGATGACGTTCGAACTCCTGGAGTACGAGGACTCGCTGATCGTCCGGGCCCGTGACGTCGACCTCTTCCGGTATGTGCACCAGCCGGTCATGGACCCCTTCGAGGCGCCGAAGCCCTACCTGCATCCGGTGCGCACGCTCGCCGGCGACGTGGTCACCGGTTACCGGCCGCACGACCACCGCTGGCACAAGGGCATCCAGTTCACGGCGTCATGGGTGTCGGGGCAGAACTTCTGGGGCGGCGGCACCTACCTGCGCGGCCAGGGCTACGTGGACCTGCCGAACCTCGGCACGATGCGCAGCCTCACCGTGTCCGCCGAGACGGACCACGGCCGCGCCGTCATCACCGAGCACCTGGCCTGGCACACGAGGGCGGGGGAGCACTGGCTCGACGAGCGCCGCACACTGACCGCGCGCGACGTCGAGGCCGACTCCTGGACCCTGGAGGTCACCACCGCGCTGACCAACGTCCTCGACACCGTCCTGATGTTCGGCAGCCCGGGCACACAGGGCAGAGAGCTCGCCGGATACTCCGGCCTGTTCTGGCGCGGCCCGCGCGACTTCACCGGCGGCCAGGTGATCGGCCCCGCGATGGGCGAGAAGGGCGACTGGCTGGCCTTCATCGGCACGCACGACGAGGTCGACCGCTCCTCCACGCTCCTGTTCCTGGACGATCCGGAAGCCCCCTGCCACTGGTTCGTCCGCAGCGAGCCCATCCCCGCCGTCAACCCGTCCCTGGCGTTCGACAGGGAACTGCCGCTGGCCCCGGGCGACACCCTGTCGCGCCGTTACCGGATCGTCGTGGCCGACGGCGCGTGGACCTTCGGGCGCCTGGCCCGCCACATCGCGGAACACCCGTGGTGACCCCGCTCCCCGGCGGCGTGGGGGTCTCCGGGTTGACCGTGTACGACTGGGAGGCCGCCGACGGGCTGTGCGGCGGCACCCCTCACATGCACCTCGTCTGCTCCGAGGCGTACGTCGTCATCGGCGGCGAGGGCAGCGTCCAGACCCTCACCACCTCCGGTTTCGCCGACACGCCGCTGCGCCCCGGGGACGTCGTCTGGTTCACCCCGGGAACGATCCACCGTCTCGTCAACGCCGGCGGCCTGCGCCTCGTGGTGCTCATGCAGAACAGCGGACTCCCCGAGGCGGGCGACGCCATCTTCACCTTCCCCGCGCCCGTACTGGCCGATCCCGACGCCTACCAGGCGGCGGCCGCCCTGACCGGCGACCAGGCCGCGGCGGCGCGCCGCCGCCGAGACCTGGCGCTCCAGGGATTCCTGGCCTTGCGCGAAGGCGGGCTGGGGGAGTTCCACACGGCGGCCCGCCGCCTGAAGAGCGATCTCCTCGACGCCTGGTGGCTCCGCTGGCGTGACGGTCCGCTGGCGGCGACCCTCGCGACCGGCTGCCAACTGGAAGCGCTGAGGAACGGAGACCTCTCCCACCTCGATCGCGGCGAAGTGTTGCGGTTGGAGCGCCCGGAGGACCCGCTCTTCGGCATGTGCGGCCTCCTCCACCCCTATCCCGTCACTGTCCTCCCGACGCGGCCGCCGCACGGCTCGTCGGGATCACCTCACCTCCATCCTCCGAAGGAGCTCTTCTGATGAGATTTCGCCATCCGACCCCGGTCCTGAGTCTCGTCCTCGCGGTCCTGTCGTCCTTGCTGTTCGGGGCCGCTCTCCTCAGTGCCCCGCCCGCCGCCGCGGCGACCGTCGACACCAACGCCTGGTACGTGCTGGTCAACCGCAACAGCGGCAAGGCCCTGGACGTCTACAACCTGGCGACCAACGACGGCGCCCGCATCACCCAGTGGACCAGGAACGACCAGAACCAGCAGCAATGGCAGTTCGTCGACTCCGGCGGCGGCTACTACCGCATCAAGTCCCGCCACTCCGGCAAGGTGCTGGACGTCCAGAACGGGTCCACCGCCAACGGCGGCGCGATCGTCCAGTGGGCCGACCTGAACGGCACCAACCAGCAGTGGAGGCCGGCCGACAGCCCGGACGGCTACGTGAGGCTCGTCGCGCGCCACAGCGGCAAGGCCCTCGAAGTGCAGGGGGGTTCCACCGCCGACGGCGCGAACGTCGTCCAGTACGACGACTGGGGCGGCACCAACCAGCAGTGGCAGCTCGTCAAGGTCGGTGGCGGAACCCCCGGAGCGTGCGCTCTTCCCTCGACGTACCGCTGGACATCAACGGGCGCGCTGGCGCAGCCCAAGACGGGATGGGCCTCGCTCAAGGACTTCACCGTCGCTCCCTACAACGGCAGGAACCTCGTCTACGCGACGACGCACGGCGCCGCGGGGACGGGAGCGGGCTGGGGTTCGATGAACTTCACCCCGTTCACCAACTGGTCGGAGATGGCCTCGGCCGGCCAGAACACGATGTCGAGTTCCGCCGTCGCGCCCACGCTCTTCTACTTCGCGCCGAAGAACATCTGGGTACTCGCCTACCAGTGGGGCAGGACCGCCTTCTCCTACCGGACATCGACCGACCCCACCAACCCGAACGGCTGGTCGGCGGAGCAGGAGCTCTTCTCCGGAAGCATCGCCGACTCCGGAACGGGCCCCATCGACCAGACGCTCATCGGTGACGGGACGAACATGTACCTCTTCTTCGCCGGTGACAACGGCAAGATCTACCGGGCCGGCATGCCGATCGGGAACTTCCCGGGCAGTTTCGGCACGACCTCGACGGTGGTCATGAGCGACACGACGAACAACCTGTTCGAAGCCCCGCAGGTCTACAAGCTCCAGGGCCAGGACCGCTACCTCATGATCGTCGAGGCGATCGGCTCGCAGGGCCGGTACTTCCGCTCGTTCACGGCCACCAGCCTGAACGGCGCATGGACACCTCAGGCCGCGACCGAGAGCAACCCCTTCGCCGGCAAGGCCAACAGCGGCGCCACCTGGACCAACGACATCAGCCATGGCGAACTGATCCGCACCGGCGCCGACCAGACCTTCACGGTCGATCCCTGCAACCTGCGGTTCCTCTACCAGGGGCGCGATCCCAACTCCGGCGGTGACTACGGCCAGTGGCCCTACCGGCCGGGTCTGCTGACGCTGCAGCGCTGAAGACGAGGCACCGCCCCGGCTCCGGTGCGGAGCCGACGTGGCGGGCCCGGCGGACGGCCGGGGGTGACGCGGGCGCAGGAGCCGGTGCTGATGGCCGCGGCGATGCGGCACGCGGTCTCGGCGGGCCGTCTGGCCTTTCGGGC
>NZ_JBEXSZ010000077.1:0-38675 GCF_040613865.1 Streptomyces sp. NPDC006197
AGCCGATGATCCAGGCGGGCAACTCGCCGATCGAGGCGTACACGATGTGTACCGGGCCCCGCGGCGTTCCCGTGCCCCGCCCCCTCGGGGAGCGGGGCACGGCCGTGGAATCAGGGCGTCAGCGGCGGACGGGGCCCCTCGGCCCCACGGGGGCCCTGGGGGGCGTCCTCGCGGATGACCTCGCCCTGGACCACCTTTCCGTCCGGCCGGCGGATACGGGCCTGCTGGAAGGCGTCCTGGAGGCTGCCGGGAGGCGCGGCGCTCATCCGGCGCTCGACGGCCCTCTCCGCGTACCGCCCGAGGAACGAGCGGACCTGCGGGATCAGCAGCAGCAGGCCGGCCGCGTCCGAGAGCAGGCCGGGGATCATCAGGAACAGGCCGCCGAGCATCAGGAAGCCGTTGCGGTCGTCCGCGCCGGCCCGGTCGGCGGGCGAGGGCGCCTCGCCGGCCCGCGCGGCCGCCTGGGCCTGCTGGAAGGTCGAGGTGAGGTTGCGGAAGGCGCGGCGGCCCGCCCGCTTCATGACGGCGGCGCCGAGCACGGCACCGCCGACGAGCAGGGCGAGGACGGTCAGTCCGCCCGCCACGTCCGCCACCACCGTGAGCAGCCAGATCTCCAGGACCAGCCAGGCGGCGGCGCCGAGCGGAAGGAACGTACGCGCGCGTGAGCGCTTGGGGGCGGGAGGAGGCGTTGCGCCGGTCGTCATGGACCCCAGTGTGCCTGGCGCCCCGCCGGAACGTCGTAAAGGAAGGATCAGTGCGGAAGGAGCCGTACGGACGTCAGGAGGGCTTGCGGCCGAGCAGCTTGCCGACCTTCTCCGCACGCGCCGTCAGGCCCCAGCCGGTGACCCGCCACAGCGCCTCGACGACGATGTTGCGGCTCATCTTCGAGTCGCCGACCTCGCGCTCCACGAAGGTGATCGGGACCTCGACCACGTGGAAGCCGGCGGCGACCGCGCGGCGGGCCAGGTCGACCTGGAAGCAGTAGCCCGCCGAGGCCACGTCCTCCAGGCCCAGGCCCTCCAGGGTCTCCTTGCGGAAGGCCCGGTAGCCGCCGGTGACGTCGCGGATCGGCACGTCGAGCATCACGCGCGAGTAGAGGCTGCCGCCCCGGGAGATGAACTCGCGGGACTTCGGCCAGTTCACGATCCGGCCGCCCGGCACCCAGCGGGAGCCGAGGACCAGGTCCGCGCCCTTGAGGGCGGTGAGCAGGCGCGGGAGCTCCTCGGGCTGGTGGGAGCCGTCGGCGTCCATCTCGACGAGGACGCCGTAGCCGTGCTCGATGCCCCACCGGAAGCCGGCGAGGTAGGCGGCGCCGAGCCCCTCCTTGCCCTTGCGGTGCAGGACGTGCACGTGGTCGTCCTCGGACGCGATCTCGTCCGCGAACTTCCCCGTTCCGTCGGGGCTGTTGTCGTCCGCGACGAGAACGTGCGCCTCGGGTACGGCTTCCCGCACCCGCGCCACGATCGGCTTGATGTTCTCCGCCTCGTTGTAGGTCGGAATGATCACCAAGGCCTTGCCGAGCGGGCCGTAACGCCTCTGGCCACCGTCGTTCACTACTGCCCCTTCGGATACATACGCAGGACCCCACCATAGCGAGGTCCCCGGCGTGCTCCGGCGCGGCGGGTCGAGTGACCCGGGTGACAGACCGGACGGAAGGGGCCCCCTCGAGGCGGGGGGCGTGCGGTGCGGGGCCCGGCGTCCTTCGGTCCGACCTGGGATCCGCTGGCTGCGGGTCGACCGAGAGCCGTTGTCTACTGAACGTCCGGGCCCCACCCGGGTCGCACCTTCCGCCGGGGAGGCCTTCCTCGCGGCCGAGGCGCGGGCGGCGTTCGGCTACGGCGTGGGGGCGGTCCGGTCGGACGTCCTGTGGTGGACGCGGTGAACCTACCCGCCCCCGGCGGGCGACTGTCAACACCCGCTTGACCTGCGGAGACCCTTCAAAAGGCCAGGCCGGAGGGGAGAATCCGCAGGTCGGGGACAGGGGTGCGGAACGGCGGCCAGGGTCCGAAATATCCCCGTATCAGTCGTTCGGCCGTACGAACACCGTCTGCCCGTACACCACCGTCCGCAGACAGACGGGGAGATCGACACCGGGGGACAGATCGGGCAGACCGGGCGTTCCGGAGCGCGGGTCGGTGGACCAGCGGGCGACCCGGTCGTCGGGCGCCTGGACGACGAGCTCCTCGGTGCGCCAGACCGCGTAGTCGGCGGGGGCGCCGGGGACCAGCGTCCCCGCGTCGTCCCGGCCGACGGCCCGCCAGCCGCCCCTGGTGTGGGCGGTGAAGGCGGCCCGGGCGGAGATCCGGTGCTCGGGGGTCCGGTGGAAGGCGGCGGCCCGGACGGTGCCCCACGGGTCGAGCGGGGTGACCGGGCTGTCGGAGCCGAACGCCAGCGGCACCCCGGCGCGCAGCAGCGCGGCGTACGGGTTGAGGGTGCGGGCCCGCTCGGCGCCCAGCCGGTCGGCGTACATGCCCTCCTCGCCGCCCCAGAGGGCGTCGAAGGCGGGCTGGACGGAGGCGGTGAGTCCCAGCTCGGCGAAGGCGGCGATCGTCTCGGGGGTGAGCATCTCGACGTGCTCGACGCGGTGCCGGGCGGCCCGGATCCGGGCCAGGCCGAGCTTCTCGGCGGCGGCCCTGACGCCCTCGACGACCGCGGTCACCGCCGCGTCCCCGATGGCGTGGAAACCGGCCTGGAGGCCCGCCTCGGTGCAGGCGACGACGTGCAGGGCGATGGCGGCCGCGTCCAGGTGGGCCGAGCCGCTGTGCCCGGCGTGGTCGGCGTACGGCTCGTGGAGGCAGGCCGTGTGGGAGCCGAGGGAGCCGTCGGCGAACAGGTCGCCGGCCGCGCCGAGGGCGCCCAGGGCCCTCGCCCGCTCGACGTCGAGGTCGGCCCAGTAGCCCACGACCCGCGGCCCGGCCTCCTCGCGCGCGAGGTCCAGAAGCCCGGTGAAGTCCTCCTCGGAGGAGATCTGCGGACCGCCGCACTCGTGCAGGGTGCCGATGCCGAGGGAGGCGGCCCGCAGCCGGGCGGCGCGCTGCGCCTCGGTGCGCTGGAGCGGGGAGACGGCGGCGAACGCGGCCGCGCGCACGGCGTGGTGGGCGTCGCCGGTGAGCGGGCGCTGCCCGTCGTGGAAGCCGTCCAGGTCCCGGACGCCGGGCACGAGGTCGAGGAGGGCGGTCGTGACGACGGCCGAGTGGACGTCGATCCGGGTCAGGTAGAGCGGGCGGCCGCCGGTGAGCCCGTCGAGCTCGGCGCGGGTGAGCGGGCGGCGCTCGGGCCAGCGGGAGGCGTCCCAGCCGTGGCCGACGAGGATGCGGTCCTCGGGGCGGGCGGCGGCGTGCGCCCGGATCAGCTCCGCGGCCTCGGCGAGCGAGGCGGCGGAGGACAGGTCGAGTCCCGTGAGGGCGAACCCGGTGGCGGTGGTGTGCACGTGCGCGTCGACGAACGCCGGGGTGACGAGCGCGCCCTCCAGGTCGACGACCTCGTCCACGCCGGACGCGAAGGCGTCGGCCGCGCCCTCCGAGCCCACCCAGGCGACGTGGCCGCGCTCCACCACCATGGCGGTGGCGAAGGGGTCGGCGGGGCTGTGGACTTCTCCACCGCGCAGCAGCACGGTGCGGTGGTCGCCGGGAGACGCGGGAGGCATGGACTCGCTCATGCGACAAGGCTAGGACCTGCCTGGACCCGGTTTGTCCGGCAGGTCCCCCTCGGCCCGCCCTGCGCGTCAGATGCGCGGGGGCCTGGCCTCGTACGGCGTGGACAGGACGACGGTCGTGCGGCTGGAGACCCCGGCCTGGGAGCGGATGCGGGTGAGCAGGTGCTCCAGCTCCAGCGGGGTGGCGACGCGGACCTTGAGGATGTAGTTCTCGTCGCCCGCGACGCTGTGGCAGGCCTCGATCTCCGGGATGTCGGCGAGCCGGTCGGGGGTGTCGTCGGGGGCGCTGGGGTCGAAGGGTTTGACCGAGATGAACGCGGTGAGCGGCAGGCCCACGGCCTCCGGGTCGACGACGGCGGCGTAGCCGCGGATGACCCCGCGCTGCTCCAGCCGGCGGACGCGCTGATGCACCGCCGACGTGGACAGGCCCGTGGCCTTGCCCAGGTCGGTGTAGCTCATGCGCCCGTCCTTGACGAGCAACTCCACGATCTGACGATCCAGCTCCTCCATGCGGTGACCCTATTGCTCCGCAGGGTCGGGGGCACAGCCGGGGGCGGCCCGTATGGGGCGCTATGGGCTGTCACGCGGCACCTGCGACAGGCATGTGACGAACGCCACAGGTTTGCGCCCGGCCTGAGGTGCCGCCTCGCGGTTATGCGGAGTTCCGCATGGGAAGTGCTTGCTGTGGTCGAGGCCGCACAGATCCGGCCGACCCAGCCGAGGGGGAGATTCCCAATGCAGGAGCCTGTTGATTCGGTCGACACGTCCGACGAGCTCGACGCGTACGACACCTTTGAGATGTTCCGGGTCGTCTGCCCGGAGTGCGTGCAGCCCATCGCGCTGCTCGCGGACGAGGACGCGCTGCCGGAGCACGCGCTCTGCCCGTCGCCGTGGAACCCCTTCGTCCTGACGGTCTGCCCGGGCACGGGCCTCCCGGCCACCGACGCCCGCCCCGCCGACGACGTCCTGGGGGTCCAGGAGCAGGACACCGCACTGCTCCTGACGCTCCCCCAGGGACTCGACTGGCGCACGCAGCCCTTCTCGCACGTCGGCGGTCCGGGCTCGCGCCCGATCCGGGTGCCGCAGATGCGGCGCGCGGCCTGAGCCGGCCGGCTACCAGTAGCTTCCCCGCACCATCGCCGCGAGCGTGGCGTGGTGCAGGATCAGGCCGTCGGGGTCACCGGGCACCTCGACCTCGCCGAAGTGGGCCTGGCGGTACGCGATCCTGAGCATCACGATCGCGTGCCGCAGCGCCGCGTAGAGCGTGTGGAACTCCATGTCGCGCGGGGTGTGGCCGGTCAGTTCCGCATACCGCCGTTCGACCGCGTCGCGCCGCAGGAAGTCGGGCAGCCCCGGCTGGCCGAAGCCGACGGTCAGGTCCTGGAAGAAGCGGTGCAGGTAGACGGTCCAGCCGAGGTCGACCTCGCGGGGGACGTACGCCGCCATCTCCCAGTCGAGGACGGCGGCGGGCGTGAATCCGTCGTAGACGATGTTCCCGATGCGCGCGTCGCCCCAGCCGAGGACGGCGGGGCCCTCGTCGGCCGGCCAGAGTTCCTCGAGCCGGTCGAAGGCCGACTCGATGAGTGGTGAGGGCGCGAACCCCTCCACGACCCATGCGTAGTAGGCGCGTTGGGCGTCGACGTGCCGGCGCAACGGGCTCCCGGTGCCTTCGGGCAGCAGGAACTCGGCCTCCTTCGCGGGGAACTGGTCGTGCAGCCTGGCCAGTACGGAGACGGACTCGGCCTCCAGGCGGTCGCGTTCGGCGTCCGTGGCGGCGTGCAGCCAGTTCCCCTCGTACGTGTAGGGCATGACGTCCGGCGGGACGCGGCCCTCGGCGCGGGCCATCACGAAGAAGGGCGCACCGAGCGGCTCCGGGTCCTCCTCCAGCCAGAGCACGCGCGGCACGGGGACGTCGGTGTGCTCGCCGACGAGGCGCATCACCCGGTGCTGGCGCGCCATGTCGTAGACGGGGAAGACGGTGTACGCGGCGGGGTCGGCGGCGAGCCGCAGGGCGCAGCCGCGCACGGGGGCGTCCGGGTGGTCGAGGTCGAAGAGCAGGGTCTCGCTGGACATGCCGTTGGATCCGGGGACCGTGAGGCCGGTGGCCCTGGCGCCGGGCAGCTGCCGGTCCAGCCAGGCGGTGAGCCGCCGGCCGAGCTCCTCGGGGTCGCGGGTGGTGGTGCGGGGACGCGGGGCGGTGGCCAAGGGACGCTCCTCAGATCGCGGTTGGCGTGTGGTCGGCGAAGCCGCTGGGGTCGTGGCGGCCGAAGGAGCCGTGCTCGAAGATGCCGTGGCCGGTGCGGCCGTCGAGGGTGAAGCGGGCGGCGTGGTCGGTGACGCCGTAGGCGGCCACGGGGTGGGCGGCGGGGTCGGAGAGGTCGTAGACGCGGCGGTCGGTCCAGCCGCGGCCCTGCCAGGTCCCGTGCTGCCAGTCGGTGGCGGGCGGGTAGCCGGCGCCGACGGCGAGCGGGGAGGAGGCGAGGATCTCGACGCCGATCTCCAGGGGTTTTCCGGCCGGGTCGGTGAGGTGGACGGTGGCCCGCTCGGGGTGGCGGGTGCCGGGGCGGTACGTGATCTCGGTGCGGGGCCAGCCGAGCTGGGTGTCGCGGTGGCCGTTCCGCACGAGCAGGGCCTCGTTGAGGGTGCGGTAGCCGTCGGCGTCCTCCTGGGCGATGACCATGAGGAAGCGGTCCTCGAAGCGCATCGGGATCCAGAGCCAGTGGAAGCCCTCGGGGCGGAACTCGGCGGCGCGGCCGGGTTCCTCGCCGGGGAGGGGGCGGACGCCCCAGCTGCGGTCGCGGGTGCCGGTCCACTCCCCCGCCGTGACGGTGAACTCCTCGCCGCCGGCCCTGAGGGTGCCCTCGCAGTGTCCGGCCTGGACGAAGCGGCGGCCTTCGAGGGTGAGCCGGCCGCCGTGGCGCTGGGTGTGGTGGGGCTCCCAGACGGCGGGGAAGTCGCCGGTCCAGGTGAGGTCGAAGGAGAGCCCGTCCGGGTCGTCGGGGTCGGCCGCGCAGTGCAGGGAGAGGCGTCGGAGGGGTTCGTCGACGGTGATGGCCAGCGGGCCGACGGAGAGGTTCATCCGGTCGTCGCCGAGGGCGTCGGAGGCGCGGACGGCGTGCAGCCGGTCGCCGGTGCGCAGGGTGGCGTAGGCGTCGACGACCCCGGTGTTGGGGTAGACGCCGAGACCGGCGATGAGCAGGGCCCGCCCGGCGTGGTCGAAGACGTGGAAGATGCACCGGTCGTAGGCGTTCCGGTCGCCGCTGACGTGGTGCTTCATCGAGAGCGGTGCCTGGTGCACGGGGTATTCGTCGAGCGCGACGGGCCGGTCGTCGTCCACGGCTGACCTCCTGAGCGGCGAGTGGGATCTGACGGTACGTCAGCTCTCGTCCGGGAGGCCAGAGTCGTGCACCGGGTACCGGGCGAACTGCCGCTCGAATCCGCTCGGCGGTGACCCCGGCCGCCGGGGCGCGTTGGTCCGGGCATGACCACGCTGTACGACACTCCCAGCGGTTACGGTCGGCACCGGCAGGCCGAACCGCGCGGTGAAGAATCGGTTCCTCAGTCGCCGTCGACGGAGCCGACACCGCCCCCGGCCCCGGCTCCCGCCCCGGCGCCCGCGTTCGCCCCGGCGCCCGCGTTCGCCCCGGCGCCCGCGCCGACCCCCGCGCCCGTCCCGGTCCCCGTACCGATGCAGGGACAGGCGCAGCCTCAGGTGAAGCCGCAGGTGAAGCCCCCCGTCCCCGCCGACCCGCCCATCTACCGGGACGTGCTCTCCCTCTGGGCCAGCCAGGGTCGCACCCTGCCCGGCCACCGCGACCAGGAGTGGACCAGGCTCGCCGCCGGACCGGTCTGGGCGGACCGCACCGTACGCGTCAGCGGGACTCTGGTCCGACCAGGTGACGGGCGATGACCACGCGCTGGATCTGATTGGTCCCCTCCACGATCTGGAGCATCTTCGCCTCGCGCAGATACCGCTCCACGGGGAAGTCCGCCGTGTAGCCGTAGCCGCCGAGCACCTGCACCGCGTCCGTCGTGACCCGCATGGCGGCGTCCGTGCAGAAGAGCTTGGCCATCGCCGCGAGCCTGCCGAAGGGCCGCCCCTCGTCCCGGAGCCGCGCCGCCTCCAGGTACAGCGCCCGGCCCGCCTCGATCCGGGTCGCCATGTCGGCGAGCAGGAAGCGGAGCCCCTGGAAGTCGGCGATCGGCCGGCCGAACTGGCGGCGCTCCCTCGCGTACGCGACGGCCTCGTCCAGGGCCGCCTGGGCCAGCCCCACGGCACAGGCGGCGATGCCGAGCCGCCCCGCGTCCAGGGCGTCCAGGGCGATCGCGAAGCCCTGCCCTTCCCCGCCCAGCCTCCGGTCGTCGGCGACCCGCACCCCGTCGAAGTGGAGCTGCGCGGTCGGAGAGCCCTTCATGCCCATCTTCCGCTCGGGAGGGGCGGCGCCCAGCCCCGGCGCGTCCCCCGGCACCAGGAAGGCCGTGATGCCGCGCGCGCCCGGCCCGCCGGTACGGGCCATGACCGTGTAGAAGTCCGCGATCCCGCCGTGGGTGATCCAGGCCTTGGTGCCGTCGAGGACCCAGTCCCCGCCGTCCCGGACGGCGCGGGTCCGCAGGGCCGCCGCGTCCGATCCGGCGGAGGGTTCGGAGAGGCAGTACGCGCCGAGGAGACCGCCGCCCAGCATCCCGGGCAGGTGCGCGGCCCGCTGCTCGTCGGTGCCGTGGCCGGCGAGCGCGTGGCAGGCCAGGGTGTGGACGCTCACGCCGAGCCCGACGGTGAGCCGGGCGGCGGCGAGCTCCTCCAGGACCTGGAGGTAGACCTCGTACGGCTGACCGCCCCCGCCGTGCTCGGGGTCGTACGGCAGTCCGAGCAGCCCGGAGCGGGAGAGCAGCGTGAACAGCCCGCGCGGGAAGAGGCCGGCGGCCTCCTCCTCGGCGGCGCGCGGGGCGATCTCCCGCCGGGCGATGTCACGCACCAGGGAGAGCAGTTCCCGGGCCTCGTCGGTGGGCAGCCGGCGTTCCACGCCGTCCGCGGTGCTGTCGGTCATGGCCGGACGCTCCTCCCTGCCGGGCGCGCGGGCGCGCGCGGAGTGCCGAGATCGCGGGGAGTATGCCCGTTCCGGCCCGGAGGATCACACGGACGCCGGGGATGCACACGGTTGCCGGGGAGGCCGCGCGGACGCCCGTAAGCCGTGACCGCCCTACATGAGGCCCGCCCGGGTGACGAGGACGGCGAGCAGGACGACCAGGGTCCAGCCGAGGACGTGCTCCAGGATCTTGGGGCCGTCGTCGCGGGGGCCGCCCGTCCGTGCGCGGACGAGGAGGCGGGAGTGGGTGGTGGAGGTCATGCCGACCACCTTGCGACACCCGGGCGGTCCGGGGGTAGAGACGTCGGTCACGCCCCCCGGGGCCGCCGGGGCGCGTCAGACGATGCCGAGGGTCTCCAGTGCCTTGCGCTGGGCGGCCGAGGGGCGCTCGGGGAAGTAGAGGTAGCAGACCCCTCCTGTGCCGGACACCACTTTGCCGCTCGCGTTGTAGCGCTTGGTGCGGAGCCAGATGTTCTCCAAATGGGAGGGCGTCGCTTACCACGCGGCGCTCTCCCGCACAAACATGCAGGTCAGAGGCACGGACCGCGCGAGGCAAATCGAGCGCAGACGCGCTGGTGCTGACCTGGTGCTGACTTCCGCTGGCGTCCGTTCCGGCCCGTTCGGGTGCGTCGTGCTGGATCGGTGCTGCCTCCGGGGCCCTCGTCGCCCGGCAGACCTCCACCCGCTTGGTGCGGCCGTCTTTCCGCACTACCGTCCTCGCGAGCAGCTGAAGCAAGCGTAGAGGAATCGTTTATGAGTGAGCCGATGTGGGACGTCAAGGCGCTTGCCGCCTATCTCGGGAAGCCCACTTCTTGGGTGTACGACAACCACCTCAGGGAAGAGCTGCCGAGCTTCCGCGTAGGCCAACAGCTTCTGCTCTCTCCGATGGAGGTCCGGAAATGGCTAGAAGATCGTTGCCGAATGGCCGCGCAAACGTGAAGCACAAGCGGGCGGGACATCAAAGGCCTCGCAGGAGTTCAGCAAGCACTGGGGCTCGGTCACAGGTCGCGCGGGAAATTTCAATGAGCGAGGCTGTGACCTACTTACTGAAATCTTCCCTGGGGCGGTTCGAGTGCAGCGGTTGCTTCAATGTCCGGCGATCGCAGTGTCCAGCTGATCCCCTGACAGCGAGGCGCCGGGTCAGCGTTTGACGCGGTTACGGACGGCCAGGACCGCCAGACCCAGAAGGACGGGCTCGGTGACGCGGGACGCCATCTCAATATAGGTGCCGGCGGTGGTCAGGTCTTGTCCAGAGGAGCGGAACAAAACTGAGTTGAGCGTGACGTTCATTGCCTTCTCGAAGCGCTCGCCGGTGAACTTGTTTCCAGTGGGGTTCTGGGGATCAACCTTGTCGATCTCAAAGGTGACCTTGCCACCGCCGGGCGGTACAGTGCCGGTCGCTTCCTGCTTCGGGTTGTCTTTTGGCAGTCCGAAGCCCATGAGTAGCACAATGGTGACGATCATGGCGGCAGCTAGCCAGCCCAGGGCCCTAGAGGCGCGCAGGCCATAGCCGGACAGCATCCAGTAGCTGTGCAGCAGTCCACGTTCGGCTCGGGTAGTGCTGGTACTTTCGTGGCGGCGCATCTCCATCTCGCCGTAGTAGAAGTCCGCCGCTCCTGGTTCGTTCTTGCTGTCCTCGAATGCCTTGCGCAGTGCCCGGTATACGGGTGCCAGTTGAGCGGGCCCGACATTTCCGGCGCCGAACACCGCCACGTTCCAGCCCCGCACCGCTCTTGCCTGGCTCGCACGCCAGCGGTGTTCTTCAGCAAGAGTGCGGCGTTGAGTGAACCGTATAGGGAGCCAGTGCCGCCAATGCGTGCCAGGAGGGACTGTGTCGAAGGTGCAGGTGCCTTCCAGCCGCACCTGGTCCAAGTGGACGGTCCCAGCGAACAGGCACTGCGACAGGTCGATGTCGGCAAGGACCAGATGGGCACCATCCACTCCGCGCAACGACGCCATCCGCACTGTGGCGTCCGGCGCGTCAGCAAGAGCTTCTTCCTCCACCGGCTGTCCGTCGGGGAGCACGAAGGGATCAGCCTCCGCGGCGATCGTGAGGGGGTATTCGAAAACCGCGTGGGCGAAGTTGACCGTGCTGTAGCGCAGACGCAACTCAGCCGTTGACGACCAGCGAGTTCGCAAGCACTCTAGGCGACGCGCGGCGAACGACAGCTTCGCCGGGCCGCTGAACGTCGCCTCGGACAGAACGAACCGTCCGGCGCATACCAAAGGTCCGAGGGTGACTAACCGCTCGAAGGCCGCTTCCTCGAACCAAGCGTCGCTCTCGAAGACTGCCGACCGGAACCCGGCATCCCCCTGGAAAGCCGACCACCCGAATGAGGCGTGCCCCTCGAAGGTTGCCGCGGAGAAGTGGGCAGTGCCCTGAAAGATCGCCCGCACGAAGAACGCGCCGGCTTGGAAGGTTGCCGAGTCGAACTGGGCGAGGTGCTCGAAGGTCGCCGAGACGAACGTGGTTTTACCCCTGAAGGTCGCCGAGTCGAACCACGCCAGGTCATGGAAGGTCGCCGAGTCGAACACGGCATGGCCCTGGAAGCTCACCGCATCGAAATGGGCGTAGCCCTGGAAACTCGCTGACGTGAACCGAGCAAGGCCCTGGAAGCTTGCCGAATCGAACCATGCAAGGCCTTGGAAGCTTGCCGAGTCGAACCACGCGTGCCCCTGGAAGGTCGTCCCCACAAACCGAGCATCGCCTTGGAAGGTAGCCGAGTCGAACCGGGCTTCGCCGACCCGGGGGTATTCGGTGGCAGGGTCGAGGAGAGCACCGAGGAGGGCATCAAGAAGGCGTTCGGTGAAGGGCGTGCCACGATGGTCGATGTCGGCGCCGGGTGTCAGGCCGTTGAGATACAGGTTGCGGTCAGCGTCGGTCAGGTGGGCAAGGCATACGGCGTGACCAGGTACATGGATGCCCCGGCAGCCGACCGGGTCCTCCGGGTCATTGCCGTGGCCGCAGTGCGGCCAGTCAGGTGGAGCTAGGGACGGCTCGGTGCTTGGGTATGGCATACCCGAAGGACGATCGAGCGCGTTCGATGGTTGCCGAACTTGCCACCGGACTCTCAGGACTTCCCTGTCCCAGCCGTAACTTCCTTACCGATTCTGATCCCGAAAATCTGGCTACCCACGCCGCTGAGCCGTTGCAGGAGATCTCAGCGGCGCGGGGCCGCCCCGACCTGCTACAAAGGCAGGAACGGACTAGGCTTGCCGTGCCAGGAGATACGCAATGCGTCACGGGCACGAGTGGTAGCGACGAAGAGCTGGTTACGGCTCTTCTTGAGCTCGCGTTCGTACCGGGTGGGGTCGGCCTTCTCGTACTGCTCGACGAGGGCGGTGCGCGGAAGGATCCCGTCACTCGCGCCGATAATCGCAAGCTTCTGGTATTCGAGCCCCTTGAACCGGTGCATCGTGCCGATGTGGACCTCGCCGCCGCCCTGCGGGCCGTCCTTGGTGAGGGTGGCGGTGGTGATGCCGTGTTTCATCTCCAGGTCGGTGGCGACGCGGCCGGCCATCTCGCCGTCGGCGACGCAGACGGCCATGGTGCCGCTCGGGTCGCGTACGGTGCCGTCCGCGGCAGGCTGGGTGATGTCCGCGCGCCACTGCTTGAGGGCCTCGGCGAGCTGGGCGATCTCGTCGGTCCAATCGGCGCAGGCAACGTACTCGGGGGCCGGGCCGTGCAGCAAAGAGTGATAGCCGTCGAGCGTGTCGGTGCCGTCGTCGAGGTCGTCATAGGTTGCCCCGCTGACGACCTTGGCGGCCTGGTCGAGGATCTCCTGGGTGGTGCGGTAGCTGAGCGTCAGCTTCGAGGCGCGGCCGCGGATGTGGATGCCCACGGTAGAGAGGGTGACCTGCCGGTCGTAGATCCGCTGGTGGGTGTCGCTGGCGATGAAGAGGTCGCCCTCGCCAGGCGCGACCATGGCGCGCAGCATCTTCCAGTGGGCGGGGCTGAGGTCCTGGGCCTCGTCCACGACGATGTGCTGGTAGCGATGACGCAGGTAGCGCATCGCGGAGCTGTTGTCGTCGAGGTGGACCAGATCACCGCCGCCGATGTCCGCCTTGCGCTCGGCCCGGACCTTGATCTTGTGGGCGCGTTCCATCTCGTAGCGGGCCGCCCGTTCGGCGGCCTGGGCCCAGGTCTCCCGGCCCAGACCGTTGAGGCGCAGGGTGAATTGGTCGAGCAGCTTCCAGATGGCGGCGCGTTCGGGGCGGCTCAGGGCGCGCCCCATGCCGGCGCGGCGGGCCTTGAAGTAGTCCTGACGGGTCGCGAGGGACTGACCGAGGACGATCTGCTCCCATTCGTCGAAGAGGAACTCGGCGCCCCAGCGCTGCTCGTCGTGCTCGAAGAGGACTTCGCGCAGGACGTCCAGGGCCCGGTCGTCGGTGATCAGGCTGCGCTGCGAGCCGGGCGCGGTGTTCTCGTTGAGGACGCTCTGCGCGAGCTGGTCGATGTGCTTGATGTCGACGCGGCCGAGTAGTGCCGGATCCATGAGCGAGGTGAGCCGGGAGCGCAGGTCGGCCGTGAGGTTCTTGGTGTACGTGGTCAGCAGGATCGGCTTGTTGTGGCCGGGCGGCAGAGCGGCGGCGAGACGGGCCACGCGGTGCAGGGCGACGATGGTCTTGCCGGTGCCGGGGCCACCGCTGACCCGGGCGGGACCGCCGTAGTTCCGCTCGACGATCTTGCGCTGAGTGGGGTGGAGGTACACCTTCCAGGCACGGAAGTCGCCCTCGGCGAGGACGTTACGGATGTCGTCGTCGACCGTGGTGACCGCGGTACGGGTGAGGGCCGCCGCCATGTCGTCCTCGAAGCCCGGCTCGAGTTCGGTGGCGGCGGGCTGGGTGATCTCGCGCTCGACCTCGCCCACGGACATGCCGGAACCGAGGCCGGTGAGGACCTCGGCGGTCAGACGCGGGGCGCCGGCGATGAGCTGGTCGAGTTCCTCGTCGGTCGTGACGGTGAGGGCGAGGTCGATGAGCGGGTCGGCGACACCGAGCCGGCGCAGGTCTTCGGGGGTGCAGCCGGCGAGGAGCGGTTCGGCGGGGACGGCCGGTTCCGGCGTCACGACGGGCGCGGGCGTGGGCTCGGTCGGCACGGTCTGCTCGTCCGGAGCCGGAGTGAGCTGGAGTCCCGCGCGCTGCAGGACGCTCTGACCGACGACGCCGAGGTCGACGAACTCGATTTCACCGGTGATCCGGTTGATGGCGACGGTGAGTTCCTCGTAGACGTCCTTGCGGTGGCGGACGGCGACGATCAGCCACTGCGGGATGCCATCGGCGCCGACACCGGCCCGGGCGAGAAGCGCCCGGTACGAACGGTCGATCTTGGCGCGGAAGATCCTGCCGTCGCCCTTGAGGGGCTTGAGGTCGAGGCTGGGGTGGTCGGGGTCGAGGCGGAACTGGTGACAGAAGTCGTAGAACTTCGTCTTGACCGACGACTCCATCTTGTAGAGCTCGTTTTCGGCCTTCTGGTAGAGGCTGAGGCGTGCGGTCATCGTGCGGCACCCTGTTCTTCGGAGTCGGGGCGGGTGGTGGCGTCGGGGAGCGCGGTCAGCAGGGCGTCGAAATCGG
This sequence comes from Streptomyces sp. NPDC006197, assembly GCF_040613865.1. NCBI lineage: Bacteria > Bacillati > Actinomycetota > Actinomycetes > Kitasatosporales > Streptomycetaceae > Streptomyces > Streptomyces sp. NPDC006197. The sequence goes on from NZ_JBEXSZ010000077.1 coordinate 14,314, forward strand.
CGAGCCATTCGTCGGCCGAGCGGATGGTGAACCCGGCGTCGCGGTAGGCGCGCCAGGTCTTGTCGCTCTCCTCGTCCTCGTGGTCGTACGACTCGGCCATGACGGCGATCCGCTGGTCGCCGTGGTCCCAGGCGAAGTCGGCGAGCCAGCCGCGTTCGCCGAGCTCGAAGCCGTAGGCGGGGGCTGCCTTGCCACCGTCGGCCAGGGCGTGGGCGAGGCGAGTGAGGGGGGCGTCGGGTTCGTCCTCGTCGAGGTACTCGAGGATCTCCCGGTCCCACAGCAGGTCCCGCAGCTTCGCTTCGAGCGGGGTGGCCTCGGGTGCCTCCACTACGGGGGTTTGCGGCGCGGGCGTGCCGGTGCCGTACTGCACGACCAGGGATTCGAGTTCGCCGAGGCCGCCGAAGGCTTTGAGGACCGAGGTGTCGCACTTCGCCGCGGTGGCCGTGGTCAGCTGGACACCGTCGCCGCCGTCGTGGGCGAGGAACTGCAGGATGTTGGACCACTGGAGCCAGGAACGCCAGCGCGCCTTGTGTTCGGGCGTGCCGAGCTGGTCGGGTGCTGTGTCGTCGAGGCAGACCAGGGCGGACCAGTGGCCGGTGACGCCGTCGACGAGGAAGGCGACAGGAAGACCAGAATGGTCGCTGCTCTGGAAAAGGTTGAGCGTGCCGGTGCCCTGGACGGGGGCTGGGTCGATGCCGTCGGTGTCACCCCAGGCGTCGAGGAGGCGGTCGAGCGCCTGACGGGTCTGGTCGGCGGTGCCGTTGCCGACGAGGATCTCCTGCCCGGTTCCGAGGAGTCCGCCGACCACGGCCGATGCCCGCCTGCCCCAGGCCGCGTCGTCCGGACTGCGCAGGTACGCGAGGAGCATGGTCATCGGGTCGGCGAAGCCGGTGGTGGCGAGGTCATCACCGCCACGATCGGCGTAGAGCTGCTTGGCGATGTCCTGGGCACTGTGCGGGTAGGGCGGCCATACCGGCTCGGCCGCCTCCCGTCCCGAGGAAGCCTGTGCCGTGCCGGTCTGCCGCTCGAAGGCGTCGAGGTCGTCCCAGGTGAGCTGGAAGACGATGCGCCCGTCGGCCCGGAGCCGGTTCCGTTTGTCGGCGTCGCCGGCGAGCCGGTTGTGCTTGCGGGTGGCGTGGTAGCGGTGTCCGTCGAGGTAGACGGTGATCTTCTGCTTGGGGCCCTCGATGCGTTCGAAGGTGAAGTCGGTACGGGTGAACCCCTCGTTGCGCTGGGCGGTCAGACGCCAGCCGTGGATGGTGCCGACCTCGTCAAGACGCAGGTAGGCACTGTTGTCGCCGCTCTCCTCCAGGACGGCATCGCTACGCTGGCCGACCCACCCGCGCAGGGCGTTGAGGAAGCGTGCCTCGAGGTCGGACTCGACCTGTCCGTCGAGGCCGATCTGGTCGGTGTTGCCGACCGGTTTGGTGTTCCACGCGTCGGTGTCGGTGCCGAGGAGTTCGTCGAGGATCTCCAGGGCGGCCTGGCGGGAGACGCGGTCGATGTACTGCTCGTCGGCGTAGCGGTACAGGCAGCGGTGGCAGGCCGGCACGGCCTCCCCGTTGCAGGGGCACTCCTCGAGAAGCCGCCGTGCCCCTTCGAGTACCTGCCGGAAGGCTGCCGGGTCGGTGAGCCGGTCGAGGTAGCCGGTGCCGTGCGGGAGGCGGTCGTACAGGACCAGGAAGTGCCGCTTCTCCGCGGTCTCACGGTCCGGCATGGTGGCGAGGGTGGAATCGAGGTGCTGGGGGTCACCGCCGAAGGCTTCGTCCACGCCCAGGCGCAGGGCCGCCTGGAAGGAGTGGACCCGCTCCTCGACGAGGACGGTCGCGGCGGGCAGCAGGATCCGCAGCGCTTCGGTCTCCAGCTCGTGGGCGAGCAGGACGGGTTCCTGGGGCACGTCCTGCTTGCCGCGCCGCAGCGGGCACCAAGGGGTGTGATGCTTGACTTCGCGCTGGCGGTTGGCGGAGTTGTCGACGGCGTCGCGGTCGTCGTCGAAGACCGGCCGTCCGTCGGCGGTCGCGGCTCCGCAGGCGGTGCACACGTGGAAGGGGGCGATGCGCACGGGCCGTCCGGCGAGCTGGTCGTTCTCCTGGGCTCCGATGCTGAGCGGTCCGGCGTTGACGCGACGGATGACGGCGCGGCGGGTGTAGTCGACGCCGAAGATCTCCTTGGTGTGCCGCCAGGACTTGCCCGGGGCGAAGTCCTTGGGGGCGATGTCGACCATGTCCACGACGGTGTAGAAGCGGCGATCGCGGTCGTCGCTCTCGTCTCCGATCCTGGCGTCCTCGCGCTTGTCGCGGGCGGTGACGACGCTGGGCTGGACGATCTGCCACAGGCTGCCGGAGTCGGCGATGCCCGCTTCCCCGCAGCGCGGGCAGGGGGTGATGTCGTGCTCGGCGTTCTCGGTGCGCACGTAGCCGCACGAGGGGCAGAAGCGCCAATGGCGCCAGTCCTGGTCCCGGCCGGTGACGATGTCGATGCCGGTGATCCGGTGCTTGTAGCCCTCGGCGTAGAAGGTGTTGCCGGGGGCGAGTTCGGACAGGGCGAAGCTGCGCGGCCGTCCGTAGGAGAACGGCTTCGACTTGTAGCTGTCCCGCCCCTCGGGTGTGGTGCCCTCGGGCCAGTAGACGGTGGCCTCCAGGGTGGTCGTGGCGTCGATGAGGGCGTAGTTGGGCAGCAGGCCGAGGTCGCACAGCACGGTCTGGGCCGGCTGGCGCTGACGCGTGGCTCCCTGCTTCGAGAGGGCGCCCAGCTCGGCCTCCAGCTCCGCCTTCGTACGCGCCTGCTCGTCGTCGCCTTCCTTGAGCTCGTCGATAGCCGAGCGGATCGTACGGATACGGGTGCGCAGTTTCTGGTTCTCGCGCTCCCACTCCCGCTCGGCCTTCTCGATCGCGCTGCGGATCCCCCGGACCGCGTACTCCTTCAGTTCCCCCTGAGCGGTCTCGCTCACACCGGTCGGGAACAGCGCGAGGAAGCCCGCGACGAGCTCCTCGCCGTGGGCGAGTGCGGCCTCGGTGAAGTCGGCGAGATAGCCGGAGGGGCCGAAGAGCTCGTCGACACGGCGCGACAGGGCGGCCAGCGGCTTGCCGTCCTCGCGCAGCAGGCGGCCGCGTGCCGCCAGATCGAGGAGGTGGGCGGTGTACTGGCGGCGCAGGATCTCGATGGCCGACAGGTACGAACCCGGCGGCACGATCCGCCCGTCGATCATGTCCCGCGGCCGGTCGAGGAAGTACAGGTCGCGACGGGAGCGGTCGGGGATGGTGAGGAGGAAGGCGTTGCCGGTACGGCGCCCGGCCCGGCCCGCCTGCTGGGCATAGTTCGCCGGACGGCGCGGCAGGGCGCCGAGGACGACGGCGGACAGGTCGCCGATGTCGATGCCCATCTCGAGGGTGGGCGTGCAGGACAGCACATTGGGGTCGTTGAACCCCTCCCCCTTGCGGAAGGCCTCTTCGACGCGCTCGCGCTTGCCCCGGGAGAGCAGACCGGTGTGTTCGGCGGTGATGACCTGGTAGGTGCCGGCTCGCCGGTACAGGCTGCGGTAGTAGTCGTCACGGTAGTCGCGGTCCCGGTCGTGCCGGTCCACGGTCTCCAGCCATCGGTCGCCCGCGACGAGGCGTCCGGACGCGCAGCGGTACGACTGGCAGGGCTGCCCGTGGTACTGCGCAAGCAGCGAGGGATGGACGGTCTGCTCCCAGAAGCACTTCGGGCAGCGCACGTACGCCTTGTTGACCTGGGTTTCGGACAGCAACTGCAGGCGGACAGCGCCCGGCTGGAGACCGTAGACGCGGGCGGCCGTGTCCTGCGGGGTGCGCGCCGAGAGCAACCCGGCGTCGATGAGCTGGGGCAGCAGCCGCACCCAGAACTCGTCGGCCTGCTCGCGGGTCATGTCGAAGCAGCGCTGGGCCCAGGACTGGTACCAGGAAAGCCGCCCGGCGGCGAAGTCGAACTCGCTCTTCATCTTGGGCCGGGCGAGCAGGAAGGTCGGGGCGGAGACACCCCGGGGAAAGGCTTTCATGCCACGCGGGCGGCCACCCCAGATGAAGTAGCGGCTCGTGCCCGCCTCGTCGAGGAACTTGTCCAGCCAACGGTGACCCACGGCTCCCCGGGTACGCAGCCGCTCCAGAAGGCCGCGCAGGAACGCCAGGTATCGGGCATCGTCGTGCGCGGTGAGGGCGAGCCCGTGTTGAGCGGACTCCTCATGGACGGCTCGCACGATCGCGACGGCGGCCCGCTCGTCGGGGATGCCCACCCAGGCGGCAGCCGTGCGGGTCAATTCGAGGGTACGGCCGTTACGGGAACGGTGGCCGAACTCCATCACGGCCTCGAACGCGAACCGCTCGCCGATCAGGTCCCAGGTCCTCTTGTCCCCACCGCGCCCCTTGCCCGACAGCAGCCGTGCGACTCCCGCGTCGTCGTGCAGGTCCGGCGGGACGACGGCGGCGAGCGTCTCGCGATCGGTGGTGGACGCGACGACATCGGCGACGAGGTCGTTCAGCGCGGTGGAGCGCTGCTCGCTCAGGTGCTTGGTGAACAGGGCCCGCAAGGAGAAGGTGTACGAGCGGGAGGCGACGAAACCGGCCCGGTGCGCGGCGTCCTGCACCGAGTCGTTGAACATCAGCGTCTTCGTCTCACGCTGTTCCCTGTCCATCTCCCCGCCGGTGAAGAGCTGGGTGATGGACGCGGCGGCGAGCGCGGCCGCGCCCGTACCGAGGAAGCGGATGGCGTTGTGCGTGCCGCACGCCGGGCACCAGTCGTCCTTGGCTGCCCGCTCCGCGGTGTCCCCCAGCTGGACGAGGACGAAGACCGAATCGGGCCCGGCGGGCTGCGGGTTGCCCTCGTTGTCGTAATCGTCCTGCGGGTCGGGCAGGCGCAGGCGGCGGGAAGACCCGTCGAGCACCATGAGCACGCCCGCGCCACCGGTGGTCAGCGACCTCTGTTCCGCCCGGTTCATGACGGTACGGCCATTGCCCTCACGGGCCTCGTTGTCGGTGGCCGCCACGAGGGTGCGCACCTTGGACTTGTTGGCCGTGACGGTGGCCCGGCGGATCTTGTGGGCCTCGAAGCTCAGCTCCTCCAGGTCCGACTCGGGAGCGAGGACCGACCAGCCGGAGCGCCCGCACTCGCGGCAGTACACCGCGGGCAGGAAGACCTTCGTGTCGCGGGAGGTGGTCGTGTCGGGCGTCGTACGCAGCCGACTCTCCGCCCCGACCGTGTCCCAGGCGAACTCCGCCTTCGGCCACGGCAGTACGCCCCGGAGCATGCGTGTGACAGACCGCGCCCACTGGTGCACCTCCACCTGGACGAAGGGGCGGCTGATCCCGGCGGGCGTATCCGGGTCGCGCGCCACGGACAGCAGGGCGACGAAACGGGCCAGTGCCGCCGCGGCGACCTGCGGCCTCGTCGTGATCGCCTCGTCCCAGCTCTTCGCCCCACTGCGGCGCATCACGTCGAGCACCTCGTCGTAGGTGCACACCGTGCCGTCGAAGGCCTTCAGGACCGCATACGTCAGACGGTTGCGCTTGAGCTCGGAGCCGAGGCCCACCGGATCAGTGGTACGGCGTCCGGTGACGGCCTCGGCGAGATCCGCGAGCGCCTCCGGGCCGGAGGCCGGATCCGGCAGGGCGGTCAGCGCCTCCGGGGGCGCGGCCTGTCCGGGAAGGAACTTCGCGTCCGTGATCGACTCGTCGAGCATGAACTCGTCGACCGTCAGCCGGTTCTCGCCGACGATCGCGTCCTCGGTGAACTCGGCGCCGAAGACGTTGGCGGCCACGGAGAGGAGCTGCCGCACTCCGTCGGCATCGGTGCCGGAGGCGAGGGTCGCGGAGGTGGCGACGGGAGTGATCGTGCCGAGCGGCTTGCCGGGCCGGCTCGCGCCGACGGCGATGGCGAGGCGACGCAGCAGCATGGCGACGTCGGTGCCCTGGGCGCCGTCGTACGTGTGGAACTCGTCGACGACCACGTAGCGGATGTCGCTGCCGTCCCACAGCGGCGCGTCGGCGGCACGCTGCAGGAGCAGGTCGAGCATCTTGTAGTTGGTGATCAGGATGTCCGGCGACGACAGCCGCATGTCCTGCCGGCGCGTGTAGACCCGGTCGTAGTGCGTCGCCGCCTTGTCCCCGATGTACAGGCCGGCCCGTACGCCGCTCAGCTCGTCGTAGTCGGCGAGCAGTCCGTTGATGCGCGCTGCCTGGTCGGTGGCCAGGGCGTTCATCGGGTAGAGGAAGATCGCCTTGACCCCGTTGTTCCCTGCTGCGCGCTCTCGGGCGCAGTGGTCGAGCACGGGGTACAGGAACGACTCGGTCTTGCCGGAGCCCGTACCGGTCGTGACGAGGGTGGGCTCGGGTACATGCCCGTCCTTCGAGGTGAGCCGGGCGAAGGCACGGGCCTGGTGCGCGTACGGCATCCAGCCGTCCGTACGCACCCAGTCCAGATGCTGCTGCCAACCGTCGTCGGCCGGGGTGAAGGGCGTACGAAGGCGAAGGTACGGGCCGCGGAACATGCCCGTCGTCTCATCCCCGAGGAAGGCATGTAGCGCCTTGCGTACGCCTTCGTCGGCGAGGCCGTACGTCGTGGACAGGTACTGGAGCAGGCTCTCCTTGAGTCCCTGCGCTTCGAGGGTCGGCCTCACCGGCTCGGAACCTCCATCTTCTCCAGGTCCCACAGGCCCCTGCTCACGGCTTCGTCGAGACGCTGCTTGAAGTAGGCGTGGGCTTCACGCATCTCGCGCTCGCGGTCGGCCTTGTAGAAGGGGGCGGTGTAGCCGTCGGGAGGTGTGGCGTCGGGGTCGGCGGGGAGCACACCGTCGGGGGAAGGCTCACCGACCGCTTCGCGGTAGGCCTCGAACTGGGTCCAGGTTTCCTTGGTCTGACGCTGACCGATGGTTCGGGCATTGCTCGCCAGCTTCCACCCCTCGGCGTCGAACCAGCTTGCCGCCTCGTACTTCTGGAGCACGGGGAATCGCCCCTTGTACGCGGCGATCAGGGCGTCCGCATCCATGCCGAGCCAAACGGCGACGAGTGCGTCGATCTCGACGAGTGCGGCGCGACGGGCGTACTCGGTACGGAGGGGGGTGTCGCGCCGCCAGGTCGAGGTCACGGAGTGGAGTTCCGTTTTCATGCCGGGCCAGTTGAGGGCCCAGGGTTCGTACGCTGGCCAGGTGGGGTCGTAGAGGCCCTGCCAGAGATCGGCGTAGGCGGTGGTGAGGCAGTTGAGGCGGAGAGTACGGAGGAGGAGGGCGGGGGCGAGGGGGTGATGCGGTGACGGGGCGGGCATCGCCTTCGCTCCGGCGATCCGCAGGTCCCCCCGGCCAGAGGAGCGGAGGAGGTAGTCCACGGGCAATGCCGCCCAAAACCCAGCAACCAGTGAGGTCATCAGTCGCCCGGGCATTGCCAGGCTGTGCACGGCGTCGATGTGCGTCGCGCCGGGAGGCACAATCGCGGGGTACAACGCGCGTTCAGTATTCGGCGCAACCTGTCGCCGCCAGGCTGTTCGGTAGAACGTCGTGTTCCGTCTCCGGGCCCGCTCCACGAGCAGAGCATCCACCTCCTCCTGCTTGGCATCCCCCATCGCCTCGGCCACCTGAGCCTGCGCACGCGCCAGCGCCTTGTCGTCCGCGCGAAGGCGTTCGAGCGCCTGGTGATCGATCCAGCGATCCTGAGCCTTGAGGTACTCCTGCGCGCGGCCGGGCACTCGCACGTACTCCGTGTCTGGTACGAAGTCCGAGGGCAGCGAGACCAAATCGGCGCCGAAGGGCGCGTTGGAGTTGGCGTCATGCCGCTTGAACACCGGTGTGGCGACGCTGATCTGCGTGCCCTTGAGGATCACATGGCGCCACCGGTCCGGTTCGAACGGCTCGCCCGTCTTCGGGTCCGGCCGGTTGTAGTCGATCAGCCGATCCTTCTTGGCCCCACTCTCGTGGTAGCCGGGCGTGATCTGTGGCTGGAAATCCGCGAGACGCAGTCGATAGTTCGCCAGGGCCTCAATGGCGGACGCCTCGGCCGTGCTCACAGGAAACAGCAGGCGTGCCTCCTCCACCGGGCCCGTGTCACCGAACAGCCGCTTCCAGACCGTGAGTAGCTCCCTGTTGACGTGCACAACGCGCGATCGGTGTGGACGCTCGTCGAACTCCCCGTTCTGATAGCGGATTCCCGGGGCCTCTCCCGAACCGTCATGGTTCGCCGAAAAGCGCAGGGCATCGGCCGATACCAGCCAGGAGAGGTGACTGAAGTCGATCTCCCGAGGGTGACCGTAGACATGCACGCCAAAGTGCGTGGTGTCGCCCACGGGGCGAGGGAAGAACCGCTGACCGGAGTTCACGAAATCGCCGTGGATCCGCAGCCGTTGGTACGCTCCACCCCGCAACGCACCTTCCTTGTCCCCGGTGAAGTGTGTGTCCGAGTGTAGGAATCCGGTCGTGCCCCGCACAGACGCATGGTCCCATACCTGGCACATGAAGGCGCGGTACAGATCGGGCTGGGTTCCCTCCAACAACGGATACACCTGCGGCGCTCCGTAGAAAGCGACCTGCCCGACGTTGTCCGTGATCTCACCCAGCACATAGGCGGCCGCATCTGGAGACTTCAGCAGGTCGTCGCGGCGCTTCTCCTTCACCGACGTGGAGACCTGCTCTTCCAGCTCGAACCACGGCTCGCATTCCGCCAGCACCAGGGACTCGTTCCAGCGCGGCCGCACCCACGGCGGGTTACCCACCTGCAGGTCGAACCCACCCGCCTCGCTCTCGAAGATGCCCGCGAAGTCCAGCTCCCAGTGCAGGAAACCCTGCTCCACGGCGATATCACGAACGATCCGCATCCAGGGGTAGCGGGTTTCGACCGCCTTCCGCGCATCGTCCATGTCCATCTCGGGCTGAGTCTGGATCAGCTCTTCGAGGGCCTTCAGCTCCTCAAGCGATTCGAGGGACGACAGGATCGTCCCCTGCTGCAGGTCCTTTGTGCCGACCATGGATTCCAGGAAGGCGATCCAGTCGTCCAGGTCCGCAAGCGGGATGACGTCACGCCGGCGTACCGGCCCACGGGGCTTCTTCGGCGCGGAAGGGGTACGTGCCGTCTTGAGCCCATCCGCCTTCACGAACTCCTCGTCGGCTCCTTCCTCCCCCAGGGACATCTGGTCACCGTCCATGGCGAACAGCATCCGGCTCTCGACGAATCGCGGCACGGCCGTGGGCTCGGGCGCAGGCAGCGGCGTCTCGTTTTCGGCGGTCGGCCCAGCCGCCCCGGCCACCGACGACAGCAGGGCGTCCAAGTCCGTCCCGGCCTCCGCCGCGACCACCGGAGCCGTCTCATACTCCGCGTCCGTCCCGTCCAGCAGGCCCACCTTGTCCAGCGGCCAGAACCACAGCGCGCACCACGCGTCCATGACCTGCTTGAGGCGCCAGTACGGGGAGCCCTCCGCCTCGAAGAGGTCCTTGAAGACCTGCTCCTTGGTCAGCGGCAGGCTCTGGTCCGCGTTCTGCTTGTCGTGGCGGAGGAAGGCGTACTCTTCCGCGTTCTCCTCGCGGTCGGTCCCCCACACGTCGATCGTGCGGGCGATCTCCTGCTCGCTGAGTTCCATGCGCTTGGCGACGAGCTTCCACAGGAACTCGACCCGACGGGCCGCGGCCTGCAGCCGGGCGAGCTGGCTCGCCTTGCCACCCGTCGTCCTGGGCTTGGTCTGAACGCCCTTCTTCCATGCCTTCAGCTGGTCCACCTGCGTCCCGGCGAGCTGCTCGACCAGCTTCTTCGCGTCGCCGCTCGCTCCCGCGACCGCGCCCCAGCCCGGCGTCGGCAGGAGGAACTGGTGCACGGCCCCGTCCGGCAGCGGCTGCTCGGCGCCGTCCCCGGTCGCCCGGAACGGCAGCTTGGTCGGCGTCTGCGCGCCGATGGTCCGCTCCTTCTTGATGCGCTCGGCCTCGTACACCCAACGACGCGCCCCGATCAGGGAGTTGCCGCGCCGCAGGTGCAGGCCGAACCACGGGGCACGCATCCCGGGGTGCATGGTGTTGAGCCACAGCGACACCTCGGCGAGCTCCACACCCGTCTCGTTGAGGTCGATCCCGTACGCGTTGTGAAGGGCGATGTACGCCTTCACCTTCTGCTTCGCCTCGAGCGCCTTCGACGTGTCCAGGTTGGCGCCCAGCTCCTCCTGGCGGCGCTTGAGGTACTCCTCCGCGACCAGGTCGATCGCCTTGTTGAGGAACGCGCCGGAGCCGAGGGCCGGTTCGCAGATGGTGTAGCGCAGGAGTTCGCTCGCGCGGGTCCGTACCGTATTTCCGTCGGCGTCCTTCTCCTGGTCGAGGCGGTGCTTGAGCGCCAGCTCGACGGTGACCTCGGTGAGGGATTCGGGGGTGTAGTACGAGGCGGACGTCTCGCGGTCGCGGCCGGCCAGGCGGTAGACGAACCGGCCCGGGGCGTACTTCTTGGGGCCGCGCAGGCCGTGCTGTTCGGTGTCCTGGGCGGAGTACACGACGTGCGTGTTCTCCGGGTAGTCGTTCAGCCGGTCGGCGGGGACGAGCCAGGAGCCCTTCTCGGGGTCGCCGTACTGCTTGCCGGCCTTCTTGGCGCCGGGCTTGGCGACCTCGGCCAGCTCCTTTTCCTCGTCGATGATGCCCGTGTAGGACATCAGGCCTTCATAGACGGCGCCGAGCTGGTTGATGCCGAGGTTTCGGTAGGAGATGAAGCCGCCCTGCCGGCCCTTCTGGCCGGCCTCCTTCAGGGTGAGCAGACGCAGCACCTGGTGCAGGGCTTCGTTGCGCAGCCGCAGGTCCAGCCACCGCGGTTCTTCGTCCCCGTCCTCGTCCCAGCGGGGGTCCAGGACACCGTTGCCGATGAGGGTGATGGCCTTCGGATCGAACAGCTCGCTGCGCAGCGGCTCGAAGCGAAGGCCGCGCTGTTCGCTGCGCTCGGCGGCGGGCTCGGCATCGTCCGCTTCGGTGCCGTGCGGGCGGTGTCCGAAGTTGACCTTGTTGAAGAGGACGTCGAGGGAGGCGTAGAGGTGGAAACCGCCTCGGCTGTCCTCGTCGACCAGCTTCCGCTCGCGCGCAACCAGCTCGCGCAGCCGGGCGATCGAGTAGCCGGCCTCGTAGGTGGAGTCGTCGGCGGGCAGGATGCCCAGTTCGGGGCGGGCCTCCGCGTACAAGAGGAAGAGGATGCGGTAGAGGTAGCGCAGGGACTCGCGGGTGAGCTGCTTGGCGAACGGTCCCTTCCTGAGGGCCTCGATCTCCCGTGGCTTGACCTTCGCCTCGCGCAGGCGGTCGAGGACCTCGTTCGCGATGATCTCGACCGACTGCTGGAGTCCCTTGCGCAGCTCAGAGTTGACGCCGACAGCGTTGTCCCGGGATGCCTTGATCAGCTCGTCGATGCGTCGACCCTTGCCGTCGGGGCGGGGCGCGAGCATGTCGTGGGAGAAGAGGGCAGCGAGGAGGGAGAGTTCGCCGGCCTTGGCCGTGTCGTTGCGGGCGAGGGCCGCGTCCAGGCTGACGGCGAGGTAGCGGCCTTCGGCCCAGGACTTGCGGTCGGCGAGGACGAGTACGCCGCCGCACAGCAGCAGGACGAAGCGGGGAGCGTCGCCGCCGGGCTCGTGGAGTTCGCTCTGGAAGAGCCAGCCCGCCAGCTTCTCGCCGAGCTCGATGAGGCCGTCGGTGGCCTTGAGGGGGTGGAGGAGCTGTCCGGCCTCGTCGGGGTCGAGGGCGTCGTCGAGGGAGTCGGTCCAGCCGCAGTCGAGGGCGACGATGCCGTCTCCGTACCAGGCGACCTGGAGCTCGTACTCCTTGCCGGCGTTGTGCACGGTGATCGGCTGCTTGGGCCGCTCACCGTAGCCAAGGGCTTTGAGGACGGTGGTGTGCCAGGTGGTGATGTGCTCGGCCCACTCCCCCGTCGGGTCGTCGTAGGTGCTGCCGGGTTCTTCCTGCTGGGCACGGGAGCTCAGGAAGGGGCGCGAGGTGGCCAGGTAGTCTCCGCGGAGCCGGGGCAGGAGTTCGCGCGGAGTGGGCTGGGGATCGTGGGGGTCGGTCTCGCGGCCGGTCCACAGGGTGAACAGGCCCTCGTCGCCCGCCTTGCCCTTCTTGAGGGTGTTCTCCAGCTCTTCGCTGAAGTAGTGGGCAGAGAGGTATTCGCCGCGGTTGGCGAAGGAGTCGTAGGTGTAGCTCATCGTGCGGACTCCTCGGCGTGCGCGGTGGACTCGGTAGTGGCGTGAAGGGGTTCGAGAACGCAGAGGACCCGCAGCATCGGGTCGCCGTCGGTTCGCAGGCGGCGTACGAGGTCGCGGCGGCGGGCGGCGGTGTCGTACACCTGCTGGATGCGGCGCTGCTGGTTGCCGACGGCGATCAGGGCGCCCTGCTCCCAGACCTGCACCCGGTCCTCGTACGGGGCGAGGTAGGAGTCGACCTGCTTGTCGTAGTCGGCGCGGCGCTCGCGCAAGTGGGTCTCGGCCGCGTCGACGGCCGCGGGGACGAGTTCCTGGAGGAGGTCGGGGGCGACGGGCTGGGCGCGGCCGGGCATGTCGGGGCCGACGCCGCAGGCGGCGAGGAACGTCGAGTCCATGCGCCATACGCGAGGGCTGTCCGCAGCGAGCCCGGTGATGGCCATCCACTCCACGACCGTCGGCTTGCCCGCCGCGTTGGAGTACACGCCTTGCAGGAGGTAGACCGGGCCGGTGAGGGCTTCGGGCAGGGTGGCGTCGATCCGCTTGGCCTTGGCAAGGTCGGGCCGGTAGGCGAGGACGAACGCCTCGTCGTACTTGAGCTTGGCAAGGACCTTGTCCGTTACCCAGTCAAGCACGGGGTGGATGTCGGAGACGTAGGAGACGTTGGGCCACTGGGAGGTGGGCTGGTCCGTCTTGCCCTGCTTGGCGTTGCGGGCGGCCTCCAGACGGTCGGCGGCGTACTTCTTGTCGAAGGTGATGCTCAGCGTGCCGTCGTACTTGGACGTCGTGAGGATCTTCTCCTGCTCCAGGTACGACTTCGGCAGTGCCCGGAAGCGGTACTGCAGGTCGTCGGGCGGAGTGAACTCGATTCGGCCATGGGTCGTCTCGGGCTTCCAGCCGAGGGCCACGCGCTCGGCCTCCGGGTAGATGAGGTCCATAGCGGCGTGGAAGTACGCCTTGGTGTCGGTGAAGACGTGGGGGACGTCGGCCTCGGGCACCGGGGCCGTGCCGAGGGTGGCGGGAGCGGCCGTGGGGTCGGCGAGCCGGGCGTTGGCGCCGGCGAGGAGCCCCGCGAGGACCCCGCCGGACTCCTGCTGGGACTGCTTGATGGAGCGCTCGACCGTGCCGCCCTTGATGAGGTCGCGGGTGAGGCGGTCCTCTTCCTTCTTGTCGTTGTAGAGGCCGGTGACGGCCTCGGCGCTGCCCTCGCCGGTCTCGATCTCGTGCGCCTGGGCCTCGCGCCGCAGCAGACGGGCGCCGACGAGCCGGTCGTCGAGCGTGAGCATCTCGCCGCTCTCTTCGTCGCGCCGCCAGGGCACGTCGGCGGTGAGGGTGAGGGCACGGAACTCGGGGCTGATCGCCTGCCCGTAGCGGTCGATGCGTCCGTTGCGCTGCTCGATGCGGATGAGGGACCAGGGCAGGTCGTAGTGGATGAGGTCGTGGCACTGGTGGTGCAGGTTGACGCCCTCGGAGGCGATGTCGCCGGTGAACAGCAGCCGTACCGGCTCTTCGAGCCGGCCGAAGCGGTCGACGATCTCCTGCTGTTGCTGGTCGTTGGTGGTGTCGCCGTGCATGACCTCGACGGCTCCGCCGTACGCCTTCCAGGGACGCGTCGCGTCGGCCTTCGCCTCGTTCTTCTTGAAGCCGAGCCGGCCCGGGACTTCCTGGGCCAGCCAGTCCAGGGTGTGGACCCGCTCGGAGAAGATCACGACGCGGCGCTCGGAGCGCGGGCCGACGCCGAGTTCCTTCAGGGTGCGTACGAGCGCGTCGAGCTTGGCGGAGTCCTGGTCGGTGAAGTCCGCGACCAGCGCCTCCAGCTCCGCGAGCGCCTTGCTCTCGGCGGCGAGCGCGGCGCGGCGCTCGGGGGTGTCCGCCGCGGCCTTTACCTTGCCCTTCTTCGGGTCGTCCAGGTAGGCACGACGGTTGGCGAGGGATTTCCGCAGGGCGACGTGGGAGGAGAGGAACGCCTTCAGGAAGTTGTAGCCGACCAGCGGATCGGCGCAGACCGACGAACGGGCGGGGTCTCCCGGGGTCCACTCGCTTGCGAGCTTCTCCAGGACGGCGATCTCCTTCGGTGTCGCCGGAGCCGGCACCGGCAGGGAGTCACCGCGCTCGGCCCAGGGCTTGCCCTTGAGGCTGTCCCGCACCTCCCGGTCCGTCTTGGTGCGCCTGATGTAGAGGTGGTCGAGGTCGGCGACCTTGTAGTTCTTGGGGTCGGCGATGGCCGCCGGATCGAGCATCCGGATCAGCTCGGCGAAGGATTCGGCATCGCCGTTGTGCGGGGTGGCGGAGGCCAGGATCAGCGCATCGGTCTGCTCGGCGAGGCGGCGGGCAAGACGGTTGTTGCGGGTGCCCTTGTTCACGAGGTTGTGCGACTCGTCGATGACGACCGCGTCCCAGGTGATGTTCTCCAGGTGGTGGGCGTACGTCGCCGACTTGAGGGTGTCGACGGATACGATGACGCGCTTGAAGTGGGCGAACGGGTTCCGGCCTGCCGGGATCTCCTGCTGGATGCGCTGGATGCCGGTGGAGTCCAGGCGCACCAGCGGCAGGGAGAAACGCGTCCACAGCTCGCGCTGGAACTGCTCCAGCACATGGGCGGGCGTGACCACGAGGATACGCTCGCCGCGCCCCCGACGGATCAGCTCCGAAAGCGTGATGCCGATCTCCAGCGTCTTGCCCAGTCCGACCACGTCGGCGATCAGCAGCCGGGGCTGCGGGTTGCGCATGGACAGCGCCAGCTCGGCGGGGCGCAGCTGATGCTGCTGCCGGTCCATGAGGAAGGAGTCGGCGAGGGCGATGCCGTGCTCGGTCTGCGGCAGCGCAGTCTTGCGGATGACCGCCTCCAGGTGGAGGCGCGCCTTGGCGTGCTTGGAGGTCTCGTCGGGCACGAGCTGGGTCTTGCGCGGATCGAGCACCTCGATCACGTCAAGGCCGGAGTAGAAGATCGCATCCGTGCCACGGACGAACGAGGAAACGCCGCTGACCTCCACCATGAGTCCGTCACGGGACTCCGAGACAGACTTCACCAGCCACTGCTCGTGGCGGATGCGCACCTGGGCGCCAGGGGCGAAAACCGGCCTGGCACCGGCCGGGTATGCCGACTGCGCCGGATCGGCGTCGCGCCCTTCAGGAACCTCAGGCTGCATCGCCGTAGTCACGTGGTGCTCCTCTGTGGACTGTGTGCTCGTGATGTGCAGAGTGGTCGTGCAGGGCCGGCCTGAGGCGGCCGATGTGGTGAGACGGACGCCAACGAATCCAGGGGCGACACCACTCGCTCTTTCTGTCGCCCCTGGACCGGCCTCGCCGGTAGAAGGGTGGGAGAGCAGTTCAGCGCTTCGACCAGGCGAGCGCGGGCCCCACCGCGTAGCGCTCACGCAACTCCTCGGCGACCCTCCGGGAAGCGGGCGGGCGGCCCCTTTGTGGTGTGGGCGCAGCCGGGCTCCCGCTCGCGGGCTCGGGTACCTGCACGGACACGGGCGGGAGTGGGCCCTCGGTGTCGCTCGCGGCTGGTGAGTCCGGACCGGATTCACCGCCTGGTGGCGAGACAGAGGTCTCTTCCACCGCAATCGCTGGCTCTTCGCGCAGCAGTTTCTCAAGTGAGTCGAGCCGGTCCAGCATCGGTCCATCAGGCTGCGGCAGCACCATCGTGGAATGGTCCTTCGCCGTCGTCTCCTGGATCAGCGCGCGCCGTGCACGAGCCGGACTCGTGCCCAGCTGACGCATGAGATCGGCGCACTGCCTGGTCACCTCCTCTAGGGAGGGACGGTCGTCCGCTTTGTGTGCCAGCATGCCCGTCACGATCGGGGCCAGCTCATCGGGCATCCCGGACAGGTTGGGGCCGATCTCTGGGTTGACCACCTGCGCGGCGACTGCCTCCCACCGGGCGCCGTCGTACGGGTAGTGCTCGGTCGCCGCGTACAGAAGTACGGTGCCCAGGCCGTACACGTCAGCGGCCTGCGTCACGTCCACCTCGCCCAGGGTTTGCTCCGGCGGCATGCAGCGAACCGTGCCGATGACCATGCCGGCCTGCGTGAGCGTCCCCTTGGACGCTCCGACGAAAGCGCCGAGGCCGAAGTCGATGATCACCGGACCGAAGTCGCCGAGGATGACGTTCTGCGCCTTCAGGTCGCGGTGCACCAGACCAGCGGCGTGCACAGCGGCAAGCCCCTCAGCCAGCAGCGCGCCGAGGCTCGCGACGAGCGGCGCGGACAGCGGCCCCTGGCCTCGCACGACATCCGAAAGCGGGCGGCCAGGGACATAGTCCATGGCCAACCAGGGCTGCTCGGCAAACGGGTCTGCCTCGATGAAACGGGCCACACGTCCCGTACCCGAGATCGTGCGCGCGATCGCTGCCTCGCGTTCGAACCGGGCGCGTGTGTGCGGGTCCGTACGGTCGGGCCGGATCACCTTCACGGCAACCGGTTCACCCGCGACCGAGTAGGCGAGGTACACCTCCCCCATTCCGCCCGCGCCGAGCCGGCGCTCGACGAGGTACGGACCGATACGCGACGGCAGAGGCGCGCTGCTCACCGCACACCCCCTGACTCCCGCAACAACAGCACAGCCTCGCTCGGCACCTGCCCTCGCTCCGCCGCAGAAGGAGCAGAGCACAAGGGTAGGGGAACCGACGAATCACGCCCACAGCCTACCGACCGGCCTCCCATGCGAGAAAGTGATCACATCGGACTGGACCGATCTTCCCGGCTCTGTGTCCGAAATCAGGCCGCTACGGAAAGGTGACGAGGCTATTCATCCTCGCCGCTCATCTCACCGTCGAGGTCCTCGGGCGTGATGGTGCGCCGGCACTGCGGGGGGTCCTTGTCCATCTGGAGGGCCGCGTGGAGGGGGATCGGGTAGCGGGTGCGGTGCTTCCAGGCGAGGGCCTGGTGGCAGAGCCTGGCGGTCACCACCATCAGTTCTCGGCGATGGTTGTTGTTCACGGTGATCGGGAAGATCTCGGTCGCGGTCATGGCGTAGTAGTTCGCCTTGATCTCGTTCTTCCCCTTGTTCCATGGCAGTGCGCCGTAGCGGGTCTTCTTCGAGCCCTGTCTGCCGGCACCATTGCCGTCGAACTGGTGGTGGCCGTGCCCTGTAGGGGCGTGGAGGTCGACACTGGCGTCGGCTGGGCGGCAGCCTCGGCACGGAGACGGGGAAACTACGCCACACAGGCTTGGGCAGTCGCTACGGTGGGGTACGCCAGCTCAGATACGGAATCCGGTACAAGGGGGCGCGGTGCACATGCGTGCCGTGAGGGAGCCAGCGAGGCCAAGCGAAACCCAACAGGGGATCGAGTGGCTGACCAACTTCGGCCCCGGGGACACTGAGACGGCTCAGCAGTTGCTAGACAGCCTGCATATCGTGTCGGAGACAACGTTCAGGCAGGGGCTGCTGGAACATCTGGGGTCAGCCCTAGCTGGTGAAGCCAGCATGGAGAAACCAGCGGCACTGTATGGCGTCCGCTCCTGCAAGGCGACGGACACGATGTTCATCGACAACGTGTCACCACAGGTTTCTGGTGGCGATGGCGGCGGTAGCGAGTTGATCGTCCAGAACATCATCCGCAGTGTGGAGCGGAGCCTGGACACCTCCGTCGTGACGCGCAACGCTATAACGATTGATCTTCTCCAGGCGCGTCGTGCACGGAGCCTAGTGTTCGTTTCCGACTACGCTGGCTCGGGCGAGGAGTCTCTGGCGTACGCGCGAGCTTGGCTGCGGAATGCGACGATCCGCAGCTGGCGCTCCTTGAAGTTGGTCCGGCTGCACCTGGTCCTCTTCGCCGCAACAACCACCGGACTGCGGCGCATCCGTGCCAGTGGGCTGTACGACGGGGTGTCGGTGCTGCACCGCGGGATGGACCTTCCCTCGGCTCAGTGGCATACAGACGAGCTCCGGAGGATCAGGAAGCTGTGCGAAGACTACGCACGGCGGCCCGAGGACGGTGCAGGCTGGTCGGGCAGCGAGGGGCTGCTCGTGTTCGAGCACACCGTGCCGAACAATCTGCCATCCATCCTGCGTCAGACCAGGGGTCGGACTCGGCGTCCCGACGGGAAGTGGGCACCGTTCTTCGAGCAGCGCACTGCGCCGTCGGGGCTCATGCGTGACCTCGTCGGATACCGGCCAGAGCGCAACGCGGAACTCGGGCTACGTGGCATGGGGCGAGTCCAGCTGACCGGATCGGGCAAGCTACACGTGCGCTATCGGGGCGGCATCAGGGACCTTGTTGAGGTCCTTGGCCACATCGCGAAAGGCCGCAGACACCCCGAACAACTGGCGAGCGATGTTTCGGTCTCCGTTCCGGTGGCCAGAAACCTCGTCCTCCAGGCCCAGAAGCTGGGTTTGGTGGACTCTCAAACGCGGCCTACCGACGCAGGATGGAAGGAGCTGCGGGCAGCCAAAGCGAAGCCCCGGCTCGTCGTAAGCCGCTTGCGGGGCAGTCAGGAGCCTTACTACCCTGGCACCTTGCGGGAGAGTCGGTGACGGCCTAGCGCAATCGGCGAGGTCATCGCCGAGTCAACGGTCTGCATTTGCAGGCCAGGCTGCGGTCGTGAGCCGCACGCTGTGGACAAGCTGTCGAACGCCTGGATGGTGCGAGGCGCACGGTCTCCTACGTGGGCCTGGCGCGCGACTCGCACCACCCGCCGGGGGCGGGATACACCGAAGGTAGGCCACCCCATCGACTCTCCCGCGCTCTATAGGGGCCTCGGCCGCAGGAACGGCGTCCCTTCCTCAGTCATCGACGAGGCTTTGGAGCAGATGCGACGAGTTCGAAGTCAAGGACTCACGCCTGTACTGACGCTGGGGCACCTGGCCCACCAGACTGGCGCGCCCTACCTCTACCTGCGAAGGATCGTCCAGCGGCGACAGGACCCATACACCGAGTTCTCCCGCCCCAAGCGTGAGCCCGGCAAAGCTCGCACAATCGCGGCCCCAGCGCCCGTATTGATGGACGTGCAACGCTGGCTCCTGGCCAACGTAGTCAGCCCGATCCCAGCGCACGGGGCGAGCTACGCCTACCAGCAGGGACGCTCTGCCGTGCAGTGCGCGCGGCTTCACCTTGGCGCCTCGTGGTTACTGAAGTTCGATCTGCATGACTTCTTCCACTCCGTCAACGAGCGTGCAGTTCAATCGATCCTGCGGGCAGTCGGATACAACAGTCTCGTCTCCTTCGAAATCGCCCGCGTCTGTACCCGCGTCCCGGGCGGAATCACCTGGCCGCACTTCAGGAGTGCATACCAAGCCATCCCCGCCTACAGTGCGCCGGTCCTGGGCTACCTCCCACAGGGAGGCCCCGCGAGTGGCGCCCTTGCCAATCTGGCCGCCCGCCCACTGGACGAGGCTCTCGCATCCGTCGCCGACCGGTACCGCATGACGTACACACGCTATGCGGACGACATGACCTTCTCCACTCTGAGAAGCCTCGACCGCTCCACGCTCACACGCTGCGTCTCCGAGATCTCGGCAACGGTGTCCGCCGCCCAGTTCCGGCTACACAGGAAGAAGACCCGTGTTGTGCCGCCAGGTGCCCGCAAGATCGTCTTGGGCCTCCTCGTGGACGGCGAGAGACTCCGACTGCCGCAGCACACGAGAAGGAGACTCGAAGATCACGTCCGCGGTGTCGCCAAGTTCGGGCTTGGGGCCCACGTCGAGCACGCCGGCTACAGCTCCCTGCAAGGGTTCGTCAACCACATCGACGGGCTGCTTGCGTACGGGCATGGCGTGGACCCTGCGTGGTCGAAGCCACTGGCCGCCCAATGGGAGCACCTGATGAATGCTGCGGGTCTTTCGACCCAGGAGCGCCGCCTCTGGTGAGCAGAGGTCGGTCTTCCATATCGTGCAGGCCATCTGCACCCCTCATGAGCAGGGGTGCAGCGACGATTGTTCGACGAGACGAACTGTGATCCATCAACCTTCGGTGGGATTCGCTCATGGTTCGGTGCGACGGGACAGCTGTCCGGTGCCATTGAAGTTTGATCTGCGCCAGCGAAGACTGATCACTCACTCGTTTGCGTCATCAAAGGTAGAGCGATGTGCATTGACTTAGGCAGGGAGCCCACTGTTCACAGGGCACCGAGCACTTAATCGGGGCGGTTGCCTCACGCGCGGGTCGCCCGATCGAACTCCGCGAGGGGCGGTGAGGGGCTCGCTCCCTGTGGATGCGGAATACGCGGACTCCTCCGGCGATTGGTCTTTGTGCGGAGATCAAGGGAGGGGGCGCTGGTAGCCGAGCTGATGTTGTTCCGGCAGGACGCGGACGGGCGGGATGTCGAGCTGTCTGGTTCGACGGTGGCGCTGGGGGTGGAGCTTCAGCGGCGGGTCGAGGCCGGGCTGGAGCAGATGCTCGGGATCCGGTTCCTGGCGTCGGAGTACTCGACCGGTCCGTGGCATCGGGGGCGGATCGACACGCTGGGGCTGGATGAGAACGGCAGCCCAGTGGTGATCGAGTTCAAGAAGGGGTCTGACAGCGGGGTGCTGTCGCAGGCCGTCTCGTACATGGCGTGGCTGAAGTCGACGCAGCACGAGTTCGAGGCGCTGGTCCGGAAGGTGCTGGGCGCGGAGGCGGCGGAATCGATCAACTGGCGTCGTCCGCGGATGGTCTGTATCGCGGCCGGCTTCTCGCGCCACGACCGGGTGGCCGTGCAGCGGGTGCCCGAGCGAATCGACCTGGTGCGCTACCGCGTCTTCGAGGGCGGTTTGCTGAGCCTGCTGTTGGTGGACTCCTCGCCTGGCGTGCCGAGCACGGCGCCCCGACGGAGCCGCGCTCGGGACGTGGCGGCCGAGGACCGCGACGACCCCTCCTTCGGTCACACCGAGCGGCAGTTCCTCTGGCACCTCGGCAACGCGTGGACGCACCTCGGCCGCACCGAGGACGCCTGGCAGGTCCAGCGTCGTGTGCTCGACCTCTACCCGCCCACGGAGTACCTCGACCCGACCCTGATCCGCTTGGACCGCGCGACGTGCCTTGCCCGGAGTGGCGAGCCGGGAGGAGGCTTACCGCACCGCCACGCAGGCCCTGACGGCACTGTCGGACGAGCATCGCACCGGCATGGTCATGAAGTACGCCACCGACTTCAGCCGCACCGCAGGACACGGCCAGCTCCCCGCCGGGAGGAAGTTCGCCGAGCTGCTGCGTGCCTGAGCCGAGCTACCGGCCGACCACGGGATTGACCAGGGCGCCGATTCCGGACACGTGCACGGCGCCCTCGTCGCCCGGGACGACCGGGCCCACTCCGGCCGGCGTACCCGTCAGAAGCACATCGCCTGGTTCCAGCGTGACCGCCGCCGTGATGTACGCCAGCAGGTAGGCGACCGGATGCAGCATGGTGTCCGTCCCGGCCGACTGCCGCTCCTCGCCGTTCACCTCGCAGCGCACAACGAGCTTCGTCGGGTCAAGGCCGGTGGTGATCCACGGGCCGAGCGGGCAGAACGTGTCGAACGCCTTCGCCCACGACGGCTGCCCGTCCTCTCGTTGGATGTCCCGCGCGGTCACGTCGTTGGCGCACGTGTAGCCGAAGACGTAGTCCAATGCCCGCTCGGCGGGCACGTCGCGGGCGGTACGGCCGATGATGACGGCGAGCTCGGCCTCGTAGTGCACCTCGTGCGACTGGGCCGGGTAGCGGATCGGCTCCCCAGGGCCGATCACGGCCGACGGCGGCTTGAAGAAGAGCCGGGGGGCGGCCGGCGTGTCCAGACTCAACTCGGCGATGTGGTCAGCGTAGTTCCGGCCGACCGCCACGATCTTCCCGGGGCTGACCGGGGCGAGTAACCGTACGTCGTGAAGCGGGAGGCGGCGGCCGGTGAGCTCCGCCGCTCCCCTTACCGGATCGGCGCTCAGCACCTCCAGGACGTTGCTCCCGTCCTCAGCGATGAGGCGCCCGTGAAGGACGTCGCCCTTCCACTCGAACCTGACCAGCCGCTGCGATTCACCCGTCAGCCTCATGCCTGAACCGTACCTTCGCGCCGAGAACTGCGGGCCAGGGAGCGATCAGAAGGCGTGGAGGTACATCCGCGCCTTGCCGCCCGGCACGTCGTGCACGTAGACGTCGATCCACTGGACGCCGCCACGACGGTGGTCCTTCACGCACGGCGGACACACTCCCGCCCAACGGGCACCCTTCAGCGTCTGCGGCTCCGGCAGCCCCAAGTGCCCGAAGAGTTCCTGATCCGGCGGGAGATCCACTGCCTTGGTGTGGAGCGGCTTCTCTGTGCGAAGGTCTTCCGCGATCTGGACGGCCGTGCTCGCGTCGGTGACGAAGGAGAGGAGGTAGACGTCCTCCTGCGGGTTCGCCTGAACCGCGCCGTTCACTTCCGTCGCGCCCGCCGGCACGTCGACCTTCATGAAGTCAGCGGCCTCGGGTGCGCCGGCTCCCCGCTCCCAGTACGGGTAGCGGTCGCGTGTGGCGCGGTCCCGGTCGGATGTGGAGCAGGAGCTCAAGAGCAACGAGGCGGCCAACACCATCAGCAGGCGTCGAGTGGTCTTGTCCGGCATGTTCACCTGTTCTCTTCATCGCCTCGCGAAACGTCCCCGCGGCCGCCGTCGCGACCGGGATCTGAGGGGTTCACCGTGGGCGATGCGTCGCTGTTCATGTCGTGGTTGAAAGCTGAGCTGCTGCCTCGCATGTCGAATTCCTGAGCGAAGCCCACCTTGTGCAGTCGGCCCATCTCGTCGTCCGGGATCACGATGCCGCCAGGGAAGGTTGTTGACTTGCCCTTGTCCCAGTTGTAGCGGTCCCAGACGTTTACCTGGTAGTCGAGGGAGACGGTGGGCTTGCCGTCCGCGCCCGGCCTGACCGTGACCATGCCGGAGATGTTCTGTTCGTGCGCGCCGACCGCGTGGTACCACTCGTCGTTCTTGAAGTCGGTTCCCTCATGGTCACTCTCGACCGGGATGACGACCGTCTTGTCGCCCCCGGCCTTCGCGAACGCGTCGAGCGCCTGCTTGCGCCACGCCTCCTGGTTGTCGGCGATGTGGTTCGCTTCGATCTCAGCCCTGAAGCGGGGGTCGTCATGCAGGATCCGGTCCACGTCGAGGTTCAGCGGCTCACCAGAGGCATGTAGGTAGTGCAGCATGTTGCGGGAGGCCGCGTTCTCTCCGGCGGCGTCGCCGGCCGTCGCGATGGCCAGGGTCCGGGCGTGGAACCACAGATCCTGGGGAGTGGGCTCTTCCACGTTGAACTCGCCGGATCCGGGGTCGGGGGAGTGCCACTGGTACTGCGAATCCATGATGCCGGCCGCTCGTAGTTCGTCGCCACGCTCCTGGAGCAGGACGCCGCGGGTGACCGGGGCGAGGCTCCGCCACCAGGCGGGGACGTCCTTGCGTTCCTTGGGCATGTTGGCGGCCTTACCGGCCTCCGCCAGGGACGGGTACGGGCTTTCCTTGGGGATCCGGTTGAAGCCGTTGAACGTACCGTCCATGAGGTCGGAGTCGAGAACGGCGGCATCGAAGGCCAGGCGCATGCCGTCGTCGGCGTCTGTGACCGCCTTGACTGCCTGCGCGAGCTTCTCGGCCCACTCGCTCGCCTGCGTGCGGGCGCTTTCCTGGTAGTCGGGATCGTGCCCGAACGCCGTGCGTTCGCCCTGGGCGAGCTGCGCGGTGTCGAAAGCGACGACACCCTGGTCGGAGACGCGCATGCCCACCCTGACGGCGTCGTCACGGATCGCCTTGAGCCGGCCCTGCAGGTCGGTGAACTGCGTGTGCGCGTCACGCAGGATACGTGCGACTGCCTTCGCCTCCTTCTGCGCTCCTTGGAGTTCCTTGAGCGTGACGGTGAACCTGGCGTGGGCGGCGTTCGCGCTCAGCCCGATCCATGACTCGCCGAGCGGGACGCCATGGACGTCCTTCTCGTACTGGTCCTCGAGCGCCTTGAACTTGGCGGCCATCTCCTCCCACTTGCCCGCGGCGGCGGTCAGCGTGGACAGGTCGGTGCTCATGGCTTCGTGATAGGTCGGCATGACTCCCCTTAACTGATCGTTTCAGAATGCCGCCCTGCGGAGACGCTGGCGGCCCATGGAACAATCCCCTTCAACCACGGGCTCAGGGGGGGGATGACGCCGTATGGAACGGGTTGGGGATGCACGAGGGCTCGTGCTTGGTTACGTCGACGCTCTGAACGCAGTTGACGCGGCCATGAGGGCGGCGATCCCTTCGCTTGAGCGACTCGCAGATGTCCTCGGCCTGGTCCGTTCGCACCGGATCATCAACCGGAGTGGGCGGGTCGGCACCT
>NZ_JBEXSZ010000078.1:0-38328 GCF_040613865.1 Streptomyces sp. NPDC006197
AGTTCCACGGCACGATCGCGGCGACGGGCCCGACGGGCCGCCAGCGGACCTCGCTGTGCACGGGACGGCCGTCGTCGATCCGGCGGGACCTGGGGAGCAGCTGGCGCCGGGCCCGCCACCGCTCCAGGTCCGCCGCGTCCCACCGCCCGGCGAACAGGGCGCCGGGCGCGCAGCGTTCGGCCGGCAGGAGGTCCCCGGTCCGGAAGGAGATCGCCATCGCCCGGCTGCGGGTGGCCTGGGCGAGGAAGCGGACGCCGTCGCCGTCCGGGACGGTCACGGACACCGACTCGTCGAGCGCGTCGGCGAGGGTGACGGCGTGCGGTCCGAGGAGCTCCGGAAGCCCGCAGGAGGCCAGGTAGGCGTTGCCGAGTTCGGCGGCGCCGGGCGCGAGCAGCAGGTCGCGGCCCTCGGCCCGGAGGACGCCGAGGCGGACGAGGGTCGTCGCGACCCGGTCGACGGTGGAGCGGGCGAGCCCGGTCGCCCGGGCGAGGTCACCGGGCCGGTGCCGGACCTCGGGGCCCGTGGCCATGACGCGGAGCACGGCGAGCCCGCGTTCGAGCGGCCCGACCACCTCGTCGGGCGCGCCGACCGGCGCGTCCGCCGGGTCGGGTGCGTCCGGGGCCTCGATGGGCTGCGGCATCGTCCGGACTCCTCGGGCGGTGGTGGGTGGAGCGGGCGAGGGGAAACCGTACCCGCACCTGCCCGCCGACCGGCCCGCCGAGAGCCTCTTCCGTGAGCTCTCCGCCCGCTTCGAGCCGGGGCCCGGCGGATCGCCGACGAGACCCCGGACCGCTGGGACCCGGAGAAGTGACGGGGCGCCACAAGCGCGCCAGGCGATCCGGGCGGTGGCCCCCGAGGGCTCGCGTCGACACGCCTGACCTTGCCGGGGGCGGCGGAGCCATTGACACCGGCATCCGCTTCCGCCTTTATTGACACGTGTCACCAGAGCGAGACCGCCTCTTCGGTCTCGCAGCACCCTCCCCCTCCCCACCGAAGGGACCACACCCATGCCGTCGAAGTCGTCGACCCCGCGCAGAATCGGACTCGCCGCCCTGGGAGCCGTACTCCTGGCCGCGACGGGGGTGACCGCGTACGCCACCACGCCCGAGAGGGCCGCCCCCCTCCCGCTCGCCGGGATGCGGATCCTGATCTCCAACGACGACTCGATGCAGGCGGCGAAGGCGAGCAACTCCGACGGCCTCGGCCTGTACGAGCTCCGCCGCGCGATGTGCGCCGCCGGGGCCGACGTCGTCGTCATGGCGCCCTGGCAGGTCCAGTCCGGCAAGGGCACCGCCGTCACCAACGGCGGCGTCCTCACCGCCCAGCGCCGCACCGCCCTGCCCATCGGCTACGAGGACGACTGCGCCCAGGCGCCCTCGCGGGGAGCCGTCTACGGCGTCTGCCTCGCCGACGGCCACTGCGCCGCGGACTCCCCGTCCGCCACCCCGGCCGACACCGTCAAGCTCGCCCTCCGCGCCGGTCTCGAGGCCGAGGCGGGCTGGACCGGGGCCCCCGACCTCGTCCTCACCGGCATCAACTCGGGACCCAACGTCTCCGCCCAGGTCAACGACTCCGGGACGGTGGGCGCCGCCGTCGCCGCCATCGACCAGAACGTCCCCGCCATCGCGTTCTCCTCGTCCGGCGACGGGACGAACACGTCCTTCCCGCGCGTCAACTACCGCGCCAACGCCGAGTTCGGCGCCCGCTTCGTGGCCGGCCTCGCGCGACGCGGCCTGCTCACCGCCGACTTCGCCCTCAAGGTCGACTACCCCGACGTCAGCACGGGGACGCCCGCCGGACCGCCGCGCTGGACGAGCGTCGGCCACGGGCAGGTCGTCTGGCACGCCTACGAGCGGACCGGTGGGAACTCCTTCCGGATCGCCCTCGGCCTCTGCGAGGAGGCGCCGGGCGATCCCTGCACCGAGACCCTGAAGGACGCCGACTCCACCGCCCTGCTCCGCGACGGCCGCATCGCCGTGGCACCGGTGACCGCCGACCGCACCTACGGCGTGCGGGAACCACACCCCGAGACGCTGTGGAAGATCCGCCGGTACGTCGAACACGACGCTCCTCGCCGCTGACCCTCAGGGACCGGACCCAGCTCGGCGGGGCGACTTCCGAGCGCCGTCAGGGATGGGTGAACACCCCGACCATGCGGGTGTCCGGGTTGCTGCTCAGCCCGACGATCGCGCCGCCGTCGGCACGGTTGACGCGGGCGTGCGCGCCCGCGTAACCGTCGTCGGTGAGGAAGAACCCCAGCGCCGCGATCCAGTCGTCCACGGCCCCGGTCGCCGGGTCGTACACGGGCTCGGGCCGCGGCACGACCCGCTCCTGCGCCACGTAGCCGCCGCGCTCGACCGCGAGGTCCAGGGCCTTGTACCACTCGGCGTCGGTGCACTCCCAGCCGACGAACGTGTCCAGCCCGCCGTACCCGGCCCCGGGCTTGAGGATGAGCCGCTCCCGCCGCTCCCGGCAGAACTCGACGAGCCCGGCGGGACCGGAGGCGCGCAGCGCCCGGCTCCACGGCAGGACCCGCTCGATCAGGGCCCGCTCACCGGCGTCGAAGGCGTCGTCCGATCGCGGGTCGGAGAGGAGGGCGAGAGCGCTCTTGTGGGAGTAGAGGCCGCTCTCCAGCGACGTGAACAGCACGGTCCTGCCCGCCTCGTGGGCGCGGAAGAACGGCTCCGCCACACCCGGCCCCTCGGGGTCGTCGAGCAGCTGGCTCGCCGCGAAGTTCCGCAGCACCAGGTCCAGCGGGGTGCCGTCCAGGGTGAGTTTTCCGTCGGCACGCGCGCGTACGTCGCCGATCTCGCCGATCCTCAGGTCGAGACCCTGCTCGGCCATCGCCTCCTGGGTGGCGCGCATCATCCGTCCGTACGGGCCGACGCCGCCGCGCCCCTCGATCAGGCCGATCACCGGCTCCGAGGAGCCGGACAGCGCGGGGCGGGCGCGGTCGCGCAGGACGGCGGCCATCCGCTCGGCGATGTCCACGTGGCCGAGGTCGTGCTCGCGCGCGAAGGCGGCGAACTCGGGGACCTTCAGCAGCGCCTGGTCGAAGACGTCCATGTCGAGGCCGCCGACCTCGCTGCCGAGGTTGAACTCCAGGAGCTTGAACGAGGTGCCGTCGTGGTACGCGTCGGCGCGCCCCAGTTTGGCGGGGACGCCCGACCCGGCCCGGCGGAGCAGGGCCACCAGCGCCGGTCCGAGCCCGATCTCCGCCGCGTACCGCTCGACGTCCCCGCCGAACAGCCGCTCCGGCAACGACAGGAGAAGGTCGAACAACCCCTCCAGGTCCCGCGCGAACGCGGCCGTCTCCGAGGCCCGGACGAACCAGGGCCGCGGCAGCAGGTGGGCCCGCCAGGCCTCCTCGAAGGCCGGTGGCAGTTCGGCCCGCGCGACGGCCGTCGCGAGCCCGCCGTCCCCGCGCAGGCACTCGTCCACGTATATCCGGCTCAGGTCGGTCATCGGCATCGCTCGCTTCTTCTGAAGAGATCGGGTACGTGCTCCGAGTGGCGAGCAGGTTACCTCAGTAACCGATCCGTACTCCCGTGATCGCGTGACGGTCCGTCAATCCGCCGGTGGCGGCGGAGAAACCGACCAGGACGTTCTGGGGGAGCGTGAGCGCCACGTCGATGACCTGGGTGTTGTCGACCAGGACGACGAGACGGCCGGCGGCGGTGACGTAGACGTCGATCACATGACTGCCCGTACGCAGCGCGGGCACGGCCGTCGAGGTCGCCGCGTACCGCAGGGTGGTGCCCGAGCCGCCGGTCGCGACGCCCACGAAGTTCGACGAGGGCTCCCCGGTGTTGCGGTACGTGTCCAGGGTGACCGCCACTCCGCTCAGGCCGGCGAAGCCGAGGCCCCCGCCTCCGCCGCCGAGGGCGCCGGCCGTCGTACGGGAGGCGTCGAGGAGCAGCAGCGCCAGCCCGTCGCCGCCGGTGCCGCCGGAGAGTGTGGCGGTGAAGCGGGCCCTGAGCCGCGCGGAGGGCACGGCGGTGGCCTGGACCGCCGAACCCTTCAGGTACGTCTGGGCCGGGGTCAGGACGAGCGTGGTGCCCGACAGGGCGGCGCTGCCGTTGTACTTCCAGCCGTTGGGGCCGGGCGGCGGCACGGCGTACGAGGCGGCGGTGATCGACGCGCCCCGCACGGCGTGGATGTCGGTCACGCCGCCCGTGCCGCCGGTGAAGGCGAGCAGCGCGGCCGGGGGCAGCGAGGCGACCGTGGTCCGCAGCCGCTGGGTGCCGTCGACGGAGACGGTGACGGTCTTGCCGGTGACCGAGACGGCGACCGTGTGGGTGCCCGACCGCAGGTTCGGCACGCTCGACGTCGTCGACGCGTAGGTGAGGGTCGAGCCGCTGCCCCCGGTGGCGATGCCGACGAAGTTCGCGGACGGATCGCCCGTGTTCCGGTAGGTGTCGAAGGCGACGGCCACGCCCGGCAGACCGACGTAGCCGAGGCCGCCGCCGACGCCGCCGAGCGCGGAAGGCGTGGTCCTCGCCGGGTCGAGCAGCGAGAACGTGAGGCCGTCGCCGCCGGTGCCGCCGCCGATGACCGTGGTGAAGGAGGCCTTCAGCCCGTCGGTGAGCACGGGCACGGGCCAGACCGCGGAACCCCGCTGGGAGGTGCTCGCCTGGGTCAGCTGGAGGTCGGCGCCGGAGATCCGCGTGGAGCCGTTCAGCTTCCAGCCGCCCGCGCCGGGCGTGGGGACGGTGACCGTGCTCCCGGTGACACCGGAGCCGGTCAGCGTCTCGTTGTGGGGACCGCTCCCGTCGTCGGCGGTCAGCTCGTACGCGGCCGTCGCCGCACCGAGGGACGTGGGGGAGAAGGTGACGGCCTGGTGGACCACGTCGTCGGGGCCGAGGACCTGGCCCTCGCTGATCGGATTGGTGACGTGGAAGGGGGCCGCCGGAGGCTTCGCCTTGGTGAGGGTGAGGGGGATGTTCCCGGTGTTGCTGATGTCGAAGGTCTTCGTCACGGACTCGCCGACCCTCACCTGCCCGAAGTCCGTCGAGGTCGGCGTGATGGTGAGCTGCGCCCGTCCGGTCACGGCCGTGCCGCTCAGGGCGACGGACACCGTGCCGTTCGTCCCGGTGACGGCGAGCGTCCCGGTGTCCTGTCCGGCAGCCGTCGGCGCGTACGCCACCTGCACGGTGACGGACTGCCGCGGCGGGACGACCGTGCCGGCCGCGGGCGGGTCGGAGGCGGTGAACGGGGCGCCCGGCGGGGAGACGGAGGAGATCGTCTCGTCGGCCGTCCCCGTGTTGGTGAACGTCACGCCGAGCGTCTTCCGCGTCGTCGTGGCCACCGTCCCGAAGTCCAGCGCGGCCGGGGACGCGAGGAGGCCGGGCCTCGTCCCGTACCCGGTGAGGCCGAGCGCGCTGTCGCCCAGATCGGTGGCGAAGGTCAGGGCCGAGGTGTCGGGCCCCGGCGCCGTCGGCGAGAACGCCACCCGCACCGTATGGGTCTCGCCCGCCCGCAGCGCCCGGGGCAGACCCGAGGAGGACGCGGAGAACGCACTGCCGGCCGGCGTGCTCACCCCCGTGATCGTCACGTCCCGGGTCGCCGTGACGGTCGCCGTCACCGTCCCCGTCGCCCCGACCGCGACCTCGCCGGCGTCCACCGGCTCACCCGTCAGCGCCGAGTTGGCGGGGCGGCCGAAGGCCATCACGTGCCCGTCCCGCGTCCCCACGTAGACCCGTCCGCCGTCGGTGGCCGGCACCGCGAACTTCGAGGCCACGCCGATCGGCGCCGACCAGCGCAGCCGCAGCGCCCCGTTCACCGGCACGGCGTCGTACGCGCGCAGCTGCCCGTTGGCACCGTTCGCCCCGTCCGACGCGACGGCCCACACCAGCGCCGAACCGGGGTTCGTCCCCGTCGACGTCACCACCGGCGACCCCGAGGTGTAGCCGAACCGCTCCGCGCTGCTGCCCGTGTTGGTGAGCCCCGGGAGGCCCGAGCCGGTGAGACCGTACGCGAACGCCCGCAGCGGCCCCCGGCTGCCGATCGTGTACACGTAGCCGCCCTGCCCGCCGTACACCGCGGGATGTCCCCAGACGCCCTCGTACGGACCGAAGGTGCCGAGCACCTTGTCGGTGCCGCCGGGGCCCTGGCTCCGGCCGCCGAGGTCGTCCCGGTCCAGCAGGAACAGCCGCCCGTCCTTGCCGATCTGGACGAGGAGCCGCGGATACCGGCTGGTCCCGAAGAGCGGCTCGGGGAGGGCCACCGGGCCGCCCGACCCGAGGTCGGTGTCGTTCAGGTCGAGTTGCGGCGCGTCGGACGGGCTGAAGAAGTCCTGCGCCGACATCGTCCCGTCGCTGTTCACCCCCAGCCGGACCACCGACTCCGCCAGCTGTCCCGGCGGCCGGTTGCCCGGGCCCGGCGCGGGGGAGACCCCGTTGCCCGTCGAGAACAGGATCCGGCCCGGACCGTCGGAGACCAGACCGCCCCCGCTCATCCACACGCCCGCCATGCCGTTCGCGGAGGAGTCCTCGGTGGCCCACAGCGTCGTCCTGCGGGTCGAGGTGTTCACCCCCATGACGTAGCCGACGTACGGTCCCCGGTCGCAGTGCGAGGCGAACGCCGCGTACACCGACCCGCCCATCAGCAGCAGCCCGGGCCGCTGAGCCGCGGTGTACGGGTTGAACGCCCGGCCCGGGTCGTTCACCGGCGCGCCTGCCACCTTCACCGGCCAGCCCGAGCGCTCGGCACCCGTCGCCGGGTCGAGCGCGTGCACGTACCAGTTGGGGTGCTGGACGTCCGGGCCGTCGTTCACCTTGGCGGTGAGGTACACGGCGTTGGTCGCCGGGTCGTACACCGGCGTCGACGTGACCCCGATGTTCGGCACCAGGTCGCCGCAGGTGATCGCGGAGGCGGGCCAGGGAGCGCCGAAGTCCTTCGTCCAGCCGATGGCGCCGGTGGCCGCGTCGATCCCGTACACCTTGTTGTTCTCGGTGGCCGCGACCAGGGTGCGCCCCACGACCAGGGGCTGGGCGTAGACCTGGCCGTCGACGGTGGTGGAGAACTGCAGCCCGAAGTCCGAGCTGGACACCTGGTCGGGGGCGAGCCCCGGCTCGTCCCGGTCCCAGCCGGTGCGCAGGTCGTCGTGGGAGATCGTCGTCTGGTCGGCAGCGGCGGCGGGGGCCGCCGGTTGCCGGGTCCCGGCGGGCGCGGCCGTCCCGACGGCCGCGCCGCCGAGGAGGCCCGCCGTGAGGGACATCGTCAGAAATCGGGCGATCGCTCTGCGTCGGCCGGCCATCTCTCCCCTTCACGTGGACGCACGAGGACGAAGACCGGGACGCTCCGCCGGCCTCATCGTGAACCCGCGGTCTGGCGCGGACGTCATCCTGTCGGGTCCCCCACCCCAAATCCACCTGAACGGCGGGGTCCGACGCCCCCACCGGCCCGTCATGTCCCCGGGCGTTAGCGGAACGTGAGCGAGACGTGAGTGGCACGCGGCAGGCTGGTGTGTGCCGGCAGGCCAGGGAGGGACGACCACCCGCCCGGCACGCCCGCCGGCGCGTTCCGAGGAGCGGACCGGAACGAGCGGGACCGTGGCGGCCGTCGTCCTGACAGGTGCCGTCGTGGGGGCGGCACCGGGCAGGACGGGGCGGGGCCGCCGGGAGGCGGCGTCCGGACCGGCCCCGACCGGTCGGGACCCGGGACGGGCCGTGGGGGCCCGCCCCGGGCCCCGGCGTGTCAGGCCCGCCCCGGGTCCCGTCGGTCAGGCCGCCTCGGCGCCCCCGGCCGACGGGACCGGACCGACACCGGCGCGTCCCTGGTGACAGGGCACAGAACGACGACTTCCCCTACTACCAGGAGACATCATGCGACGACGTACCTTCCTCAAGGGCTCGCTGCTGGGCGCGGCCGCCACCGCCGTCCCGCTCGACACCCTGCTCGCCACGGGCGCCTCGGCGGCCGAACCGGCGCCGGTCACCTCCCTGAGCGCGCTGCAGAGCGCGATCGACCGCGCGGTCCCCGGCGACCGGATCGTCGTCGCCGACGGCACGTACACCGTCCCCTCGGGCGGCGCCATCGACGTCTCCGGACGCAGCGGCATCACGATCGTCTCGCAGACCCGCGGCGGCGCCGTCCTGCGCGGCGAGCGCAGCTTCGTCCTCGACGGCGCGAGCGCCGTCACCATCAGCGGCTTCGCGCTCCGGCAGAGCGGCACCCTGGAGATCCCGGCCGGCAGCACGGGAATCCGGCTGACCCGCAACGACATCCGGTTCGCGGACGTGGACGGCCTCGACTGGGTCCTCGTGGAGGGCGACGACGCCAAGATCGACCGGAACCACTTCCACGAGCGCACCACCCAGGGCATCTTCCTCGTCGTCGACGGCCCCGGCACGACCGCCGTGGCCCAGCGCCTCCACGTCTTCAAGAACCACTTCTCCGACCACGGCTACACCGGCGCCAACGGCGGCGAGGCGATCCGGCTCGGCGTCAGCAGCCGGGCGCTGTCCACCGCGGACGCGATCGTGGAGCACAACCTGTTCGAGCGGTGCGACGGCGACCCCGAGGCCATCTCGGTGAAGTCCTCCGGCAACACGATCCGGTACAACACGATCCGCGCCAGCCAGGGCGGCATCGTGCTCCGCCACGGCAACGGCTCCACCGTCGAGGGCAACTGGCTCCTCGGTGGCAAGGAGGGCATCCGCCTCTACGGCAACGACCACCTCGTCGTGAACAACCACCTCGCGGGCCTCACCGGCCGGGCCCTGGTCATCGGCAGCGGCACCACGCGCGACCACCACGAGGGCGAGACCACCGAGGAGCGGCGCGGCAACGACGCCTGCGACCGCGCGGTGATCGTGCACAACACCCTGCGCGGCAACAAGAGTTCCCTCTCGGGCGAGACCCGCACCTACGAGCCGCGCGACGTGGTCGTCGCCGACAACCTCATCGTCGGGGACAGCGGCAGCCTCGTCGCGCTGGGTGCGAACACCGGTTTCATCTGGCAGGGCAACATCCTCTGGGGCGCGGCCTCCGACGGCACCCTCCCCAACGCCGGCTACACCCGCGTCGACCCCCGCCTGACGCAGTCCCCGGACGGCGTCTTCCGCCTCTCGGCGGGCAGCCCCGCGATCGGAGCCGCGACCCTCACCACGGTGGCGGTCCCCGAGGACATCGACGGCCACGCCCGCGGCACGGCGCGCGACATCGGCTCCGACGAGTACTCGACCCTGGCGCCGGTCCGCCGCCCCCTCACCCCGACGGACGTGGGCCCGAACGCCTCCTGAGCCCACCGGGACGGCACGAGACCCTTTCCCTCCGCCCGCCCGTCGTGAGATCGTCCGCGGGTGATGGACGTCGCCGGTGGAGAAACGGATTCAGGACGACCCGATGACGGTGTCGCGTCCGCCCTGCGGTTCGCGACGGAACTCGTCGCCTGGGTGGCCACGCCCTGGGCGCTGGCCGGACACTCGTGGCTGCTCGCCGCCCTGTCCGTGGTGGTCCTGATCGGTCTCCCGACCCTTTTCTCCACCCCGGGGGACAAGGCCCAGGTGATCGTCGCGGTGCCGGGGCGGGTCACGATCCTGCTGGTGCTGCTCCAACTGGCCGCCGCCGTGGCCTCCTCGTGGCTCGCCTGGCCCGCCTGGGCGGCGGTGCCCGTGACCGCGCTGGCCGCCGCGACCGTCGTCACGGAGCGCCGCCGCTGGACCTGGCTGCTCTCCGTGGACCGACGCGCAGCCTGAAGGGCCCGTCCGTCATCCTCCCCGCCCTCCGAGCGGGCTTCCGCCGACCGGATCGCGTTCAGTCGGCGTCCGCACCCCCGTACGGGGCCGGGCGACCAGGAGTGCGCGGGCCCCGTATGATCGCCGAGATCATGATCGACTTCGCGATTTCTCGGGGGAACGTGCACATGACCAGGTTGAGGACAGCCGTCGCCACGGTCGTTCTGGCGGCGGCGGTGACGGCCTGCGGGGCCGGCGACCCGTCCGACGACGCGCGGCCGGCGGACAAGTCCCCGGCGGCGGATGCGTCCGCCGGGGACGCCGGACAGGCGAAGGCCGAGAAGCTCGCCGCCGACCCCGGCACCCGCTACACCACCGTCGTCGTGCCGCCCATGCAAGAGCTCGTCTGCGACGAGGGCGACGGCGGCTTCCACTTCGGCAGCGGCCTCGACATGAGGGTCAACGGCGACGACGACCTGAAGGAGATCGAGGACGACGGCGGGGACGTCGCCGACGAGGTCTCCTGCTTCGGCAGCCCGCGCAACATCCTCCGCAAGGGCACCATGTCCGCCTCGGCGCCCGTCTTCACCGCCCGGACCAACCTGTACGAGGACGTGAAGGACCCCGCCGCCACGCTGAACCGCATCTTCGACGCCTCCGCGAAAGGGGCGACGGAGGACGGCCGTGACTTCCACGGCGACACGAAGACCGTCACCAGCAGCACCCTCGTCGTGAAGTGCCGGCAGAACGTCACCGACACCTTCCCGATGACGACCTGCCTCTGGGCGAACTACGGGGCGGCCGGCGTCCTGGACTTCTTCCCCTTCGACGACCAGTACGTCCCGATCGAGTCGGCCGCGTCGCGCACGCAGGAGTTCGTCGCCGGCGCCCTGAAGAAGTAGGGCCCACCCGGGCGGTCTCAGGACTCCGCGAGGCCGCCCCGGGCGATGACCTCCGCGTACCAGCGGGCGCTGTCCTTCAGGGTCCGCCGCTGTGTCGCGAAGTCCACGTGGACGATGCCGAACCGCTTGCTGTAGCCGTACGCCCACTCGAAGTTGTCGAGCAGCGACCAAAGGAAGTAGCCGCGCACGTCGGCGCCGTCCGCGAGCGCCCGGTGCACCGCCGCCAGATGCGCGTGCAGATACGCCACCCGCTCCGGATCCTTCA
Source organism: Streptomyces sp. NPDC006197 (assembly GCF_040613865.1). Classification (NCBI taxonomy): domain Bacteria; kingdom Bacillati; phylum Actinomycetota; class Actinomycetes; order Kitasatosporales; family Streptomycetaceae; genus Streptomyces; species Streptomyces sp. NPDC006197. The sequence continues at coordinate 10,848 of NZ_JBEXSZ010000078.1, forward strand.
CGTTCCCCGAGGGGTCGGCGTAGTCGTCGTACGCGGCGCCGTTCTCGGTGATGACCAGCGGTACGCCCGGCAGCTCGTCCCGCAGCCGGACCAGGAGCCCGTGCAGTCCGTCCGCGTCCACCGGCCAGTCCATGGCCGTGCGCGGCCCGGGCGCCGGCTCGAACCGCACGTGCCGCTCGGCGCCGGCCCACGGCGACGGCGACTCGGAGGTGCCGGCCGCGACGACGGCCGGGGAGTAGTAGTTGATGCCCAGCGAGTCGATCGGCGCGGCCGCCGTCGCCAGGTCGCCGTCCCGGACGAACGACCAGTCCGTGACGGCCGCCGTGTCACGGACCAGGTCCTCGGGCAGCCGTCCGTGGAACACCGGGTCGAGGAAGATCCGGTTGCCGACGGCATCGATCCGCCGGGCCGCGTCCAGGTCCTCCGGAGCCTGCGAACGAGCCCGTACGGCATGGAGGTTGAGGGTCAGGGACACCTCCGCCGAACCGGGCAGCGCGCCGCGCAGCGCCCGGGCCGCGAGGCCGTGCGCCAGGTTGAGGTGGTGCGCGGCGCGCAGCGCGGCGACGTCGCTGGTCCGGCCCGGGGCGTGCACGCCGTTCCCGTAGCCGAGGAAGGCCGCACACCAGGGCTCGTTGAGCGTGGTCCAGGTGGCGACCCGGTCGCCGAGCGCGTCCGCCATGACGTGCGCGTACTCGGCGAACCGGTACGCGGTCTCCCGGTGCGGCCAACCGCCGGCGGCGGTCTCCAACTCCTGCGGGAGGTCCCAGTGGTAGAGCGTCACCACCGGCCGGATGCCGGCCTCCAGGAGCGTGTCGGCGAGCCGCCGGTAGAAGTCCAGGCCCTTGCGGACGGCCGGCCCGCGCCCGGTGGGCTGGACCCGCGACCAGGAGACCGAGAAGCGGTAGTCGGTCACGCCGAGCCGCCGCATCAGGGCGACGTCCTCGTCGACCCGGTGGTAGTGGTCGGCGGCGATGTCACCGGTGTCGCCGTTGCGCACCTTGCCGGGCGTACGGCTGAAGACGTCCCAGATGGAGGGGCCGCGGCCGTCCTCGGCGGCGGCTCCCTCGATCTGGTACGCGGCGGTGGCCGTGCCCCAGCGGAAGCCCTCGGGGAAGCGGAGAGGGGTCGTGGGACCGGAGCGGATGTCGAGCGCGGTCATGAGGTGGCAACTCCCTGGGGTGAGAGGTGTGGTGGATGAGGAGGGGGAACGGCGGGCGTCAGCCCTTGACCGCGCCCTGCATGATCCCGCCGACGATCTGCCGGCCGAGGAGGCCGAAGACGAGCAGCACCGGCAGGGTGCCCAGCAGGGTGCCCGCCATGATCACGGACTGGTCGTGGACGTAGCCGCCACCGAGCTGGCGCAGCGCGACCTGGACGGTGGGCTCGGAGGAGGAGAGCGCGACGACGGGCCAGAAGAAGTCGTTCCACGCGGCCATGAAGGTCAGCAGACCGAGCACGGCCATGCCGGGCCGGGCGACCGGCACCACGATCGACCAGAAGATCCTGGCGGTGGAGGCGCCGTCGACCCGGGCCGCCTCGATCAGCTCGTCCGGCAGCGACTGCACCAGGTACTGCCGCATGAAGAACACCCCGAACGCCGACACCAGGCCGGGCAGGATCACCGACTGGAGCTGGTTCACCCAGCCGAGCTCGGCGATCAGCATGAACAGCGGGATCACCCCCAGCTGCGGCGGGATCATCATGGTGCCCACGGTGATCGCGAGCAGCGCGCCCCGGCCCCGGAAGCGGAGCTTCGCGAAGGCGAAACCGGCCAGCGTGCAGCACAGGACCGTGCCGAGGGTGATCGAGCCGGAGACGAGGAGCGAGTTCAGCAGCGCCTTGCCGATGTCGGCCTCTTCGAGGACCGCCTCGAAGTTCCGCATCAGGTGCGGGCCGGGCAGCAGGGCCGGCGGGACCTTCGCCAGGTCGGCGTTGGAGCGGCTCGCGGCGACGATCGTCCAGTAGAAGGGAAAGGCGGAGAACAGCACGGCGACGACGAGGATCGCGTAGGCGAGCGGTCCGGCGTGCAGGGTGCGCCCCGCCCGCCGGGGGCCACGCGCGCGTACGGGGGCCGGGGGAGCGGGCGGCTGACCGGCGGCCGCGGCCGACCGCGGGGTCGTCGCCGGGGCGGTGGGCACGGTCATCGGCCGGCCTCCTTGCGGGAACGGCGGCGCGCGACCAGGGCGTTGAGCCCGACGAGCACCACGATGAGCAGGAACATCACCCAGGCGACGGCCGCGGCCCGCCCCAGGTGGAAGAAGCCCCAGCCCTGCTCGTACATGTAGAGGCCGAGCGTCTGGTACTGGTGCGAGATGCCGCCCGAGATCGAGCCTTCGAGGAGCAGCGGCTCGCCGAACAGCTGGGTCGCGCCGATCGTGGAGACGATGACGGTGAAGAGGATGGTGGGCCGCAGCCCCGGCAGCGTGACGTGGAAGAACTGCCGCCACTGCGAGGCCCCGTCCATCGCGGCCGCCTCGTACAGCTCGTCCGGTATGGACTGCATGCCGGCCAGGTAGATCAGCGCGTTGTAGCCGGTCCAGCGCCAGATGACGACCGTGGACACCGCGATCTGCGAGGCGACCGTGCCGTTCTGCCAGTCGACGGGGTCGACGCCGACGAGGCCGAGCGCGTAGTTGACCAGCCCGAAGTCGCGGCCGAAGAGCTGGGCGAAGACGAGGGTGGCGGCGGCGACCGAGGTCGCGTACGGCAGCAGGACCGCCGTCCGCAGGAAGGTGCGGCCGCGCATCCGGTAGTTCAGCAGGTGCGCGAGACCGAGGGCCATGACCAGCTGCGGCACGGTGGAGAGCACGCCGATGGTGAAGGTGTTGCGCAGCGACGTCCAGAAGTACTCGTCGCCGAGGAGCGCGGTGTAGTTGCCGAGGCCCCGCCACTCCATGTCGCCGGGGGTCTGGAGCTCCACCCGGTACAGCGAGACGAAGGCCGTGTAGAGCAGCGGGAAGAGGCCGAACGCGGCGAACAGGGTGAAGAACGGGGCGAGATAGGCGTACGGCGAGACCGTCCGCCAGGCCCGCCGGGCGGCCCCCGGCCGGGCCGGCGGGACGGCACGCGGCACGACCGGTGCCTGGGGTGCGGTGAGGGTCACGATGCGGCCCTTCGATGAGGGGTCGGGGCGAGGGGGGTACGGGGGCGGCGCCGGGCGGGGCGTGCGGCGCCGGACGGCATGCATGGCGCCGGAGGGGCAGGCGCGGCGGCCTGGCGGGCATGCGCGGCGGCCCGGTGGACGTGCGCGACGCCCGGCGGCCGGCTTCGCGTCAGCCGATGGTGTTCTCGACGCCCTTCCTGGCGTTCGACCAGGCCTTCTCGGGCGAGGTGCCCTTGCGCTCGACCTCGCTCAGCGCGTTGGTGATCTGCTGCGCGATGTTCTGGTCGTGCACGCCGAGGACCTGGACGGGGGCCGCCTTCGCCGCGTCGCCGAAGATCTTCCCGATCGGGGCGTCGGAGAAGAACGGGTCCTTCGCGCCGGCGACCCCGTCGATCGCGCCGGTGGCGGAGGGGAAGTTGCCCTGCTTCTCGAAGAGCCGGGTCTGCTGCTCGGGCGCGGTGAGCCACTCGATCAGCTCGTACGCCTCCTTCTTGTGCTTCGCCGCCCGGGGCACGGCCAGGTAGGAGCCGCCCCAGTTGCCCGCGCCGCCGGGGAGCGCGGCGACGTCCCACTTGCCCTTGCCGGCCTCGCCAGCCTGGCCCTTGATGTACCCGAGCATCCAGGCGGGGCAGGGGATCGTGGCGAAGGAGCCGGCGGCGAAGGCCTGGTTCCACTGCGGGGACCACTGGTCGAGCTTGGCGCTCAGGCCGTCCCGCGCGGCCTCGACGGCGTGGTCCCAGGCGGTGCGCAGCGCGGGGTTGTCCTCCCAGATCAGCTTCCCGGAGGCGTCGTAGTACCGCTCCTTCTCCTGCCCGATCATGATCGAGTACAGGCTGCCGACGCTGTCGATCCACGCGCTCCTACCCGGGGCCTTCGCCTTGTACCGCTTCCCGAGCTCCAGGTAGCCGTCCCAGGTGGCCCACTTCTTCGCCAGTTCCTCGCGGTCGGTCGGCAGTCCGGCCTGCTCGAACAGGTCCCTCCGGTAGCACAGGGCCTCCGGGCCGACGTCCGTGCCGAGGCCGAGGACCTCGCCGCCCTTGCCGGTGGCGGCGGCCCACTTGGCAGGGGCGAACCGGTCCTTGAGGGTGTCCGCCCCGTACTTCCTCAGGTCCTCGAACCGCTCGGCCTGCTGCTGGGTGACGGAGGCGATCCGGCCGACCTCGATGCCCTGCACGTCGGCGAGGCCGCCGCCGCCGGCGAGCCGGGTCTGGAGGGACTTCCAGTAGTCGGCCTCGTCCTCGGTGTCCGTCTGCTTGATCGTGACGCCGGGGTGGAGCCTCTCGTACTCCGCGTACAGCCCGGCCTCCTTGTACCCGAAGGAGCCGAACAGGTCCACGGTGACCGTGACCTCGCCCCCGGCGCCGTCCTCGGACGCGCCGTCCGTCGAACTCCCGCAGGCGGCGAGCAGTGCCCCGGTGAGCACGACCGCCCCCAGGCGGGCGGCGGTTCTTCTGGCGGCTCGGGCGATGGGCATGGGAAGCCTCCTTGGCTCCGGAACGAGCGAGAACGTCTGAGAGCGCTCTCAAGCCTGCGGGGGGAGCGTGCCCGTGGAGAGGGTTGCCCGTCAAGACTCGAAGGCGTATCGGACGGGAGACGAGCTCAACTCCCGCTTGTGTTCAATCCATTGACACAGCCGTTTCGCGGGTTCTACGTTTCCGACACTCTGAGAGCGCTCTCACATTCATCCCCGCGCACACCCCCATCCGCCGCGACGACATGAGGTGCTCCTTCATGCCAGCCCCCCGCAGCAGGCCGGCCGCAGCGCTGGTCCTGGTCTCCGCCCTCGCCGCCCTGGGACTCGGCCCCGCCGCCGGTCCCGCGGCGGCGGCCACCGTCCCCGTGGGCGCCGGAAGCTACTCCGACACCCGCCCCGCCGGCACCTCGGGCCCCACCACCAACACCGGCACCCCCGTCACCCCCAAGGTCACCCCGGCCGCCCAGGGCAAACCGGTCCCCACCAACGACTGGTGGTCCTCCCTCGCCTTCCAGCGGTACGGGGACAACCCGTACTCCACCCCCATGTACGGCCACCCGCTCACCTACCAGGCCGTCGCCGGCGGCCTGGAGATCGGCTACCCGACCAGCCCCGCGATCGTCGGCGACGGACGGCAGTACGAGTTCGCCCACAAGCGCGACCTCACCCTCGGCCTCACCGGACTCAACTCGCCCGACACCAAGGCCGACGCCTGGTCCGACTGGACCGTCACCCCCTACTGGTCCGACGGCGCCCGCACCCTGCGCACCACCATCGGCCACGGTCTGCCCTTCGTGTACGCCAGGGGCAGCGGCGGCGACGCCCGGATCACCACCGCCGAGCCGCCCGCCGTCTTCGCCGACCAGGGCAACGTCCTCGGCATCACCGTCGCGGGCCACCACTACGCCCTCTTCGCGCCCACCGGCACCGACTGGAACGTCTCCGGCACGACCGTCACCGCCGGCCTCGGCGGCAAGGACTACTTCTCCGTCGCCGTCCTGCCCTCCACCGACGCCCTCGCGACCTACCGGAAGTACGCGTACAGCTTCGTCACCGGCTCCACGGTCAACTGGAGCTACGACGCGGGCACCGTCCGCGCCACCTACACCCTCACCACCGAGGCGAAGGAAGGCACCGAACGGGGCACCCTCCAGGCGCTCTACCGGCACCAGTGGCTGCACACCGCGGACCCGCTCACCCCGTACACGTACGTCTCGCCCCGCGGCACCATGAAGGTCCGCGAGTCGGCCTCCTTCACGACCTCCCAGCGAGCCGCCGCCACCCTCCCCGCACTCCCCGGCGCCGGCGTGGACCCCGCCCGGCTGCGCGGCCACCTGAACGAGGTCGCGAACTCCGCCGACCCCTTCTCCGGCGCCGTCGACACGTACTGGACCGGCAAGGCGCTCGGCAAGCTCGCCCAACTGGTCCCGCTCGCCGACCAGATCGGCGAGGGCGCGATCCGCGACAAGCTCCTCGGCCTGATCAAGAGCCGTCTCCAGGACTGGTTCACGGCCGGCGGCGCCAACGAGTTCTCGTACGACCGGACCTGGAAGACCCTCATCGGCTACCCGGCCTCCTACGGCAGCGACACCGAACTCAACGACCACCACTTCCACTACGGCTACTACGTGTACGCGGCCGCGATCGTCGCCCAGTACGACCCCTCCTGGGCCGCCGACTCCGCCTGGGGCGCCATGGTGGGGACCCTGATCCGGGACACCGCCGACCCCAGCCGCACCGACAGCGCCTTCCCCTTCCTCCGCGGCTTCGACGTCTACGCCGGACACAGCTGGGCCAGCGGTCACCAGGGCTTCGCCGCCGGCAACAACCAGGAGTCGTCCTCCGAGTCGACGAACCTCAGCGCCGCGCTCGTCCTCTGGGGCTCGGCCACCGGCGACACCCGGCTCCGCGACCTCGGCACCTACCTGCTGACCACCGAGGGCGAGGCCGTCGCGCAGTACTGGTTCGACGCCGACCAGCAGGTCTTCCCCGCCGCCTTCCGGCACGACACCGTCGGCATGGTCTGGGGCAGCGGCGCCGCCTACTCCACCTGGTGGACCGCGAACCCGGAGGAGATCCACGGCATCAACGCCCTTCCGATCACGGGCGGTTCGCTCCACCTCGCCGGCCACAAGGAAGCCGTCCGGCGCAACATCGCCGAGATGGAACGCGAGAACGGCGGTCCCGCCGTCGAATGGCGCGACATCCTCTGGGAGTTCCAGTCCCTGGCCGATCCCGGCGCCGCCAAGGCCAAGTGGGACGCGGGCAACGCCGGATACACCCCGGAGGCGGGGGAGTCCAAGGCCCACACCTACCACTGGCTCACGGCGCTCGACACGCTCGGCGCGCCCGACGCGACGGTCACCGGATCCATCCCCACCTCCGCCGTCTTCGCCAAGGGCACCACCCGGACCTACGTGGCCCACAACCACGGCACGACCGCCCGCACGGTCACCTTCTCGGACGGCGCTTCCCTCTCCGTACCCGCCCGCTCCACCGCGACCGGCACCGGCACGGGCGGCTCCGACCCGGACCCGGAGCCCTCCACGGGCAACACCTTCCAGCTCCGCACCGGCGGCGCCCTCACCACGGCCACCGGGGCCACGGCGGGCAGCGACACCCTCGCCTCGGCGCAGGGCGCCAACCACGACGGCACCCCGTACCGGCCCCTCGTCTACGAGGCCAGGGGCGTCAACGGCACCCTGAGGAGCGGAGGCTCGACCGCCTTCCGCCTCCAGGTGGACGCCGGCACGACGGTCGGACTCGGCCAGCAGGCCCGCGTCAGCTACGACCTCACCGGCGACGGCACCTTCGACCGGACGGAGACGTACCAATACTTCGCGACGGACCCGGTCACCGGCTGGGAGGAGTACGGCCAGTCCCGCGGCCTGAAGTCCGCCACCGGAACGCTCGGCGACCTGCGCGGCGGCACGGTCCGGCTGGAGGTCTGGAGCGCGATCGGGAACGGCGACTCACGGCTCCAGACGGGCACGGACCGGTCCGTCCTCGTCATCCCGTACGACTGACCGCCCGTTCGGCACGGAGGGGGCGGGACCGTCGCGCCCGCCCCCTCCCGGCGGTCGCGCTGTCGCCCCGCCTGCTCGTCGCCGTGGACTATGGTGGGGGAATGACCACCGGGACGGCATCACGCCACACACGGATCGGTGACCCGGTGCCCTCCTGAGCGCCGTACGGGCCGGTGGGGGCCCGCTGCCCGATCGAGGAGCCCGCGCCGCCGCGCGGGCTCCGCCTCCGTCGTGTTGACCACAGGCTCACCGCACCCCACACGACAGGAGCACCCATGCCCATCGAGACCTTGCGGATTCCCACCCCGGACGGCCTGGCCGACGCCTTCGCCGCCGTCCCCGACCACGGCGAGCGGCACCCGGGGGTGCTGATGTACGCCGACGGCTTCGGCATCCGGCCCGCACTGCGGGAGATGGCCCGCGAACTGGCCGACCACGGGTACTACGTACTCGTCCCCAACCTCTTCTACCGGCACGGACCGGCACCGGTCGTCGAGCTTCCGGAGCACATCGGAGAAGACGTCCGGCCCGCGATCTTCGCCCGGCTGATGCCTCTGATCGAGGCGCACACCACCGAACGCGTCCTGCGCGACGCCGACGCCTACCTCGGGTTCCTCACCACCCGGCCCGAGGTCGACGCCGGTCCGGTCGCGGTGACCGGCTACTGCATCGGCGGCCTCCTGGCGACGCGCACCGCCGCCGCCCACCCCGACCGGGTCGCCGCCGTCGCCGCGTTCCACGCCCCCGTGGGCGTCGACGGGCCCGACCTCTTCGCCAAGATCACCGCCCGGGTCCACCTCGGCCACGCCGAAGGCGACATGACCCCCGAGGCCCTCGCCGAGCTCGACCGGGCTCTGCGCGCCGCAGGCGTCGACCACACCTCGGAGGTCTACCCCGGCACCAGCCACGGCTTCACCATGTCCGACACCGACGCCTTCAGCGCCTCCGGGCTGAAGCGCCACTGGGACCGCTTGCTCCCCCTCCTGGACCGCACCCTGGGCGGCAGCTGAGGCCCCCGGTCCGGAAACCTCCTGAAGTACACGGGCCGTCCCCGCCGGCGCGGCCGTCCGCCGCCTTCCGGGCGCCGTCAGGCGGAGGCGCGCCGGACCAGCGAGGTCGGGGTGATCACGGAGGCCGGAATCCCGGGCCCGGTCCCGTCGAGCAGCCGCATGAGCAGCTTCACCATCAGCCGGCCCATCCCCTCGATGTCCTGGTGCACGGTGGTGAGGGCCGGGACGGTCCGGTCGACCACCGAGGCCATGTCGTCGAAGCCGACCACCGCCACGTCCTGCGGAACCCGGACCCCGCGCTCCCGCAGGGTCCGCAACGCCCCCGAGGCCATCAGGTCGTTGGCGACGAACACGCCGTCGACGTCGGGACGCCGGTCGAGGAGCTCCGCCATCGCGCGGGCCCCGCTCTCCTCCGTGAAGTCGCCCTGCCGGAGCAGCTCGGGATCGGCGTCGAGGAGGACGTCCCGATAGCCGTGGATCCGGTCGATCGCGGACGTCTGGTCGGGGGGACCGGAGATGTGCGCGACGTTCCGCCGCCCGAGCTCCACCAGATGCCGCACCGCCTCCCTGGCGCCACCGCGGTTGTCGCAGTCGACGAAGGGCACCGCCGGGTCGATCCCCGGCGCGGGCCGCCCGCCGAAGACCACCGGGATCCGGGCCCGCTCGATCACGGACGGCAGGGCGTCGTCGCTGTGCAGCGAGAACGCCAGCGCACCGTCGACGTGCCCGCCGCCGAGGTAGCGCGAGATCCGCTCGTGGTCCCCGGGCCCCTCCACCCACAGGAGCACCAACTGGGAGTCGTGGGCGGTCAGTTCCCGGCTGATCCCGCGCACCTGCTGCTCGAAGAACGGGTCCGAGAAGATCCGGAACTCGGGCTCGGCGATGATCACGGCCACGGCGCCGTTGCGCCGGGTGACCAGGGTGCGGGCCGCGTGGTTCGGCACGTACCCGAGCTCCTCGACGGCCCGGAGCACCTTCTCCACCAGCGGAGCACGCACCCCCGCGCCGCCGTTGACGACCCGGGAGGCCGTGGCGCGGGAGACCCCGGCGCGGTCGGCGACGGCTTCCAGCGTGGGACGGGGCCCCGTGCTCTGCTCGGGCAAGGCGTGCGCTCCTCTGCTGCGTCGGCTGTACGGGGCGTGCGGTGGGCGCGTCCGAGGGGCGGCGCGCGGTCCCGCGCGGACCAGGATATCTGTGGCCGCCCCTTTCTGAGAGCGCTCCCAGAACCCGTGAAAACCTCGTTGCCCCGCTCCTGGGCCGGGACTAGCGTCAGGACCTCACGACGTGTAGCTCAGCAGCAGAGCACCGGGCTCGGGACCCGGAGGGCGCGGGGGCGGAACCCGCCACGTCGGCTTATGGACGCACACGCTGACAAGCAGCCGCCGAACGCATCGGGTTCCTACGTCGAGGCCCGCCTCGCCAGGGACTTCCTCACCGCGCTCACCGACGCCGACCCGGCCACCCGGGACCGGGCCGGGGAACGGGTCCGCGGCTGGCGCCGCGTACTCGCCGGGACCGCCGCCGGAACCCTCCGCATCGGCTCCCGCACACCGGTGGAGGGCCTGCCCGCCTGGGTGACGCTCGACGTCCTGCACGGAGGCTTCGCCACCGGCACCCCCAGCGCGGGCGGCCCCCTCCAGCCGTACGAGGAGGAGGCCGCCCGCAGGGCGGGCGTACCGGAGGACCGGGAGGCGCTCTTCGCCCACGCCCTCACCGAGGAAGGGCTCACGGAGCTGTGGGCGCTGCTGGACGGCGCCCGCTACGAGATCGCCGTCCCGGAAGAGGCCGCGCTGCTCACCGTGGCCTGGCTGGTACGCGCCGGGGAGGCCGACGCCGCCCTCGAACTCGTCTCCGAACTCCGCCCGTTCGCGGGCCGGCTCCGCTTCACCCCCCGCCCCTCCGACGCCCCGGCACCGGACACGGGCGCCGTGCACCGCCGTACCGTCGCGGACGCCGGCGCCGCACTCGCCCGCCGCGGCCCGAACCGCGCCGTGGAAGCCCAGCGCGAAGCACTCGGAGTGTGGGGCCCCTTCGCGGACGAACTCCTCCGGCACTGGCTGGAGACGGCGGGCCCCGACCACCGCGCGCTCGACCGCCGGCCGGACGCCGGCTGGCACGAGCGCGGCGCCGCCCTCCTCGCCCGCTACCGGCGGCTGTCCCACGAGCACACCCTGTGCGGCCGCCACCGCGACCCCAAGAGCAACCTGGGGATCCTGCGCGGAGCCCTGGAGGAGGCGACGGCCGGACGCCCGCTCGACGCGCGGCGCATCGGACTGCTGCGGCACGCCGTCGCCTCGATGGTCCGCAAGCGGGGACTGCCCGGATCGCAGCGGCACACCGCGCTGCGCGGCGCCCAGGCGGAGCAGGCCGCGCTGCCCTCCCACCAGGACCTGGCGCGCCTCGTGGCCGACCGGCTCGCCGGCCTCCCGCAGGACACCGGCGCCGCCGACGTCACCGCGCTCGTCGCCCCGGTGACCGAGGCCGAGCAGCGGCGGTCCGGCCTGCCCGCCGGGACGGCCGTACCGCCCGCGATCCGCCGCGTGGTCGAGGGAGCGCGGAGCGCGCCGCTCGCCACGCTCGTGGAGCTCGGAGTGGTCCCGTCCGCCGAGGCGATGGCCGAACTGGTTCCCCAGCTCGTCGCCGTCGAGACCGCGACGGTGTACCGGGACGGGCCGCTGCGCGCCCTCATGGCCGCGAACTACCGGGCGTTCCGCAACCGCCGCTCGCTGCTGCTGCTCGACCTGGCACGGCAGGTCAGGCCCGAGGAACTCCCCTGGGTCCGCGCGGTGTCGGCACAGCGCGGCGAGGACGCGCGCACGGAGCGCTCCGCGCACGCGACACTGCGGCAGCTCGGCGAGGTGGCCGTGGACGGCTTCCCCGGCACCCTGCTGCCCAACCCCCTCGTCCGTGAACTCGCGGTGCTCGCCCGCCGGTCCGGCCTCGACGCCCCGCTCGTGGAGGAGCTGGCCGCCGACATCTTCATGGGCGCCTTCAGCCCGAAGTTCCCGGCGGCCGCCGCCGTGGCCGCCGAACTCCTCGGCGGGGGGACGCTGTACGAGCGGTACTACGGCATCGACTACACGGCCGTCCTCGCCCTGGCCGAGGGACGGCCGGGCCGCACGACCACCCGGACGGCACCCGGATTCGCCGCGCTGTGCCGTGAGCGGGCGGGCCGGCCCTCCTCCCGCGGCGTGGCCGCCAACGGCATGGTGATCGAGCAGGCGCAGATCCTCACGACGCACAACCTCGCCACCCTCGTCCACCGCGTCGGCATCACCCCCGCCTCGGGAGGGGCGGACCTGGCCCGGCGCTGCTTCGCCACGGTGTGCCGCCTGACGGGCCGCGCGCACCACCAGCCGCGCCCGCTCGGCACGATCAAGGACGCGGCGTACGCCTGGCGGCAGATGCTCTTCCACCTGTCGCTCTGCGACGACGGGACGGCGGCGGCGGTACTGGCCCGGCTGCCCGACGAGACGGCTCGCCACCCCGCCCACGTGGCCGCCCGCCTGGCACCGGCCCTGGCCGGTCTGCGACTGGTGGCGGAAGGGGGTTCCTTCGCGGCCGACGGCACGGCCGAGGCCGGACGGGCCCGCCGACTGACCGGCTGGAGCACCACCGGCCACTGGCTGAGCCAGGTCCCGACCCCGCCCGGGCGGGGGTGAGCCGACGTCAGGCCCATGCCTTCCGGAGCGGGGAGCGGGGGGAACGCCCGGCGCCGGGGGTGAAGAGCGGGGGAACGTCCGCCGCCGGGGGTGAAGAGCGGGGGAACGTCCGCCGCCCCGGGCGGTGTCAGTGGGGCGTGCGACGATCCTGGGCATGATCGTCTCGCTGGATGCCCTGCTGCCCACCACCGGTACACACGTGTCGACCACCTACGTCGACTGGGTCGCCGTCCACGACCCGGGCGCGGTCGAGGCCGCGCGCGGGCTGGTCCGGGAGATGGGGGCCGAGGTCGACCGGTCCTGGACGAAGCCCGGCGCCGTCGTCGACGCGATGGCCTGGCGAGCCCGACAGCTGCCACCGGCGCACCTGCCGTGGTTCTGGGACACCGTGGGGCACCGGCTGATCGGGTACGGGAGCCGGCCGGGCGGCCGGGCCTACGCCGCGGCGCGCGCGGCCGAGGCCCGGCACGGCCTCCCGGTGGACCCCGCCTACCGCCGGGCCAACGGACTGCTGTTCGCCCGGGGCGGCGCCATGCCCGCCAAGGAGTTCGGCGCCCACCAGCGATTCCTGGCCGAGACGCTGGAGCCCGCGGCGGCGCACACCGCCCTGGAGGCGTTCCTGACCGCCTGGGCGGCCTCGCCCGCGGACCTGCCGGCGGACCTGGTGCGCCGGGTCCGGGCCTCCGCCAAGAGGGCCGGCCTCGGGGACGCGGAGGCCGCCCGGATGGTGGGCACGATCCTCTCGGTCACCCGGAAGAAGGCCGTCCCGGACGCCCTGCTGACGGCGGCCGAGCCGATCCTGACGGCCCATCCGCCGACGGACGCGATCGCGGCCGGCCTGCTGGAGGTCTTCCCCGACGGGGTCACCGACGGCGGCCCATGGCTGCGGCTGCTGATCGGCTGCGGCGCGACGGAGGCGATGGAGACCGGACGGGTCGTGCCGGAGGGCGGGCTCCACCACTGGCTCGGCACCTTCGCCCGCATGTACCAGTACGCCCTCCAGTCCGGCGGCGGGGTCGCACGACAGCCGCTCCCGGCGGAACTCCTCGACCTCGTCGGCCGCTTGGGGCCCCGCCTGCGGACCGAGGGCGCGCCGGTGACGCTGCACACCACCCGCCACCACTACCAGGGCTTCGACGCGGACGTCCTCGACGCCTGCCTGGCGGCCGGGGTCGCGGTCGCCGACCCGGGCCCGGACGTCCGGATGCGCTTCTGGGGCGAGAAGTCCCGGCGCGACCTCGCCGCGCTGGCCGCCGACCCCGTGTTCGGCCCCCGGTTGGAAGGGACCGTGCACGCGAACCTGATCCCGAGTTGGCCCATGGGGCGCAGCCGGCAGCCCGGATCGGCGGTGACGCTGCTCCCGGGGAACGAGGGCATCGCCCACGAGGTGGCCGGACGGGTCGGCAAGCTCGTCGACACCGTCGGTGGCGGCGGCATGGCGGGCGCCGAGGAGTCCGTGGCCGAGCTGGAGACCCTCCTCGACCGGCCGACCGTGACGGCGCTCGGCGGTGTCGCCGACGCCCTCGGCGCGACGAGCGCGGCGGGCGCCCTGCACCGCTCGCTCACGGCCGGCCTCCCGGAGGAACTGGCCTGGCCCGCCCTGGAGTCGGTGTACGCGGAGTTCGCCCGGGAGCGGCCCGGAGACGAAACCGGCACCGGACCCGTCCCAGGAGTCGCCGGGGTGACCTGCACCTGGCCGGTGCTCACCGTGTTCGGGGCCGACCGGGCGGTCGCCGTCGACCCGGACGGCGTCCGGGGCTCCTGCCGGTTCACGGTGCCGGAGGAGACGACGATGCACGCCGTGCACTACGTCGGCGGCTCCTTCCTCGTGAGCTGGACGGTCGAGCCGGACCCCTACTTCTGCGACACCGCGTACTGGGCGGACCGGCCGGAAGCGCCGTTCACGCCGGACGAACAGGGCGGTCTGGTGCCGTTCGGCGGGAAGCTCGACGGGGCCTACGGCTTCCAGTTCGAGACCGCCGACGGAGGAGGCCGGCACGGCGGCCTGCGCGCGCTGCGGCCGGGCGACACCGCAGGCATCGACGGGAACGAGCTGCAACTCGGCGACGGCTCCCGGATCTGGACCAACGGCGTGTACGGGAGGCGCCCGTGGGAGCTGGTGGACCCGGTCACCGGAGAGCCGCGGGGCGGCGCCGACGTGCCCGACTTCCCCGGCCGCCCCGCGAGCGCGGACCCGGCGACCGAACCGTCCGAGGCGGGCATGGCCCTGGCCGCCGAGGCACTCCACCTCGCCCCGCTGCCCGCCGGCCTGACCGACTCCCCGCTCGGCAGCAGGGACGGCCTCGTCGGGACCCGGATCCTGTTCCGTACCCCGCACCGCGACCCCGCGCCCGACCGCTATCTGGTGCAGAGCATCGACGGGCGCACGGCCCGGTTCGCCGTCGACCGGCAGGGGCAGAAGCCCTGGGCCCTGTGGGCGCCGCCGGAGGGCGCCGTGGAGGACGTGGTCCTCGCCGAGGCCGAGACACGGGCGGGCGTGCGCGCGTACACCGCCGACGGCGTCCTGCTGTGGGAGCTGGACGGGCACCCCTCACCCCGGCACCCGCGGGTGAAGGCGGCCCGGCGGACCACCCCGTCCAGGGGCGTGGCCCTGCCCCCGGCCTTCTGGTACCTGCTCCGGACCCGGGACGCCGCCGGGTCGCGGGCGCTGCGGACCGTGCGCCGGGAGACGGCGGACACGCTGCTCACGGCCGCGTCCGACAGCACGGCGGCCCTCCACGAGGCCGTGGCACGGGAGCTGCCGGACGTCACCGATCCCGTCCTGACCGAGGCCGTCGTCGCGGTGACCGAGCGGGCCGCCCGTGTGGAGGAGCGGCGGCGCGCCCTGCACCGGCGCGTCACCCTCCTCGCCGAGGCGCCGCCCGTGCGGCTCGGCCGGTCCGCGCCGGACACCGAGCTCGTCCCCGCCCTGTACGGCCTCGTCGACACCGGCGAGCCCGATCAGTGGCGGCGTACCCCCGACGTGGCACTGCCGGCGACGCTGACCGCGCTCGCCGCCGACGGCGCCTGCCTGGCCGGGACCATCGCCGAGGAGGTGCGCCGGCTCTCACCGCCCGCCCCGCCGCACGACTGGTCGCAGCTCCTCGGCACGATCGACGCCGTCGCCTGGCGGGCGGCGGTGGCACCGACCCCGGACGCGGAGCGGACCGCTCTCCTCGCACTCCTGGACACCTGGGCCGACCAGCCGTTCGCCCGCGAGGGCAGCCGCTGGTGGGTCGGGAGCACGTCGGGCCCCGGACTGGTGGACCTCATGCGCGCGGGCGGCACGGCCGTCGCGTCCGCCGGTGTGAGGGACCGGGACGCGGAGCACTGGTTCGTGGCGCCCGTCGCCGAGGACCCGCACGCCGACCCGGTCCCCGGCGTGGCCACGCGGGCACGGCACGTGCGCGTGGAGCGGGACGACGCCGAGCGGCTGCGCGCCCTCGTGGCCGCCGTCGACACCCACGGTCCGCTCGCGGTTCCGGAGTCGGCGGCCGCCCGCTTCGCCGAACTCACCGGCGTCCGCAGGTCCGTGGCCCGGCTCGTCGTCGCCGGACTCGTCGGCCGGGCCGACCGGGAGGAGCACCGCGCCCTGGTGCGCAAGGCCCCCTACAAGGCGACCGCGCTGACGGCCGAGTCGTACGAACGGCTGCGCGCCCGGCTCGACGGCGCCGGCCGGAGGGCCGTCCTGGCCGCCGCCCTGCCCGACGACCCGACCGAACTGTGGCGGCCGGGCGGCGTCGAGGCGGCCGTGGAGCGGATGGCCGGCGTGTGGCGGGAGCTCCTCGGGACGCGGCCCGCCGTGCACGAGGACACGGCCGACGCGCTGGAGGCCGACCTGGGCCTCGGCGAGGTGTGGGCCCGGCGCCTCGCCGGAGGCTACGACGCCGCCGAGGACGCCACCGTGCCCGCGGCCGGCTGGGAGCTGGCGGCGGCCCGGCAGGGCAGGGGGGTGGAGGTCAGGGCCGTACCGCCGGCCGGGCCCGAACTGCCCTACCGCACCCCGGTGGGCCTCGCGCTCACGGACATCGCGAGCGCCCTCGTATGGGCGTGGACGGACCGGCCCGTCGGAGACCCGGCGCTGGCCGGCGCCCCCGCCCTGTACGAGCGGCTGCGCGCCGAGCTGGACCGCCCCGAGCTGCTGCTCGACCTCCCCGAAAGCCGCGTGAAGGACACGCCGGAGCGGATCGCCGAGCGGTTCGGGCCCCGGCGGCTGCCGGTGGCCGCCCACCCGGAGAACCCGGCCGATCCGGTGAGCGCGTACGACTCCGGACCGCTGGTGGTGTGCGCCCCCCACGGCACCGCCTTCCTGCGTCCCGCGGCCGTCACCGACCCCGGGGCGTGGCGGGAGGTCCGCGAGGTCACCGACCTCGCCGAGGACCTGGACCGGCTGGCGCCGCTCCTCGCCGGCGGCGGGCTCGACCGGATGATGCGCCGCGCCCTGTCCGGGGCCGTACCGGCAGGGGCGTACGAAGCCGATCCGCGCGTCTCCTGCCCGGAGCTCGTCGTCCGGGTGGCGGCGAAGCTCGGGGTGGGCGAGGACGCGGCGGCCCTGTACCTCCAGCTGGCGACGCTCGCCGCGCCCACCGACCGGAACGTACGGCGCTGGACCGGCTGGTCGACCAAGCGGCACACCGAGGTCCGTGCGGAACTCCTCGCCACCGGCGCGGTCCTGGAGGCCAAGCGGGCACGGGCCGGCCGGACCCTGTTCCTGCCCGGCGACTGGACCGAACTCAAGGCCCCGCACCTGCCGCTGGAGACCGCGAAGCTGACGACCCACCTGGTGCGGCCGATGTGGGACAAGTGGATCCGCTCCCCGTTCGTACGGATCCTGCCGACGGCACCCCTGCACGAGATGTTCGAGGAGGCCTGGGAGCGGACCTCCTGAGGCCTGTCCGGTGACCGTCGTCGTGGGCGCGGGCGGACCGGAACGACGACGCCGCCCCACCCACCGAGGAGGTGGACGGGGCGGCGTCGCGAAAAAGGTTCGCCGGTCAGCCGGCGGCGGAGGCTCCGAGCCGGACCTCCTGGTCGGCGGCCGCCCGGGGCGCCAGCGTCTTCTGCGCGAGGACGCCGAAGACGATCCCGAACACCGCCCACAGCACCGCCTGGATCGCCAGGGAGGCGAGCCTGAACTCCCAGAGCAGTCCGGCCGGGAAGCCCGTCGCGACGGCGTCCTCGTTGCCCGGCAGGACGGCGAAGGCGACCGCCGTCACGACGACGAAGCCGGCGCCGGCCGCCAGGGTGGCGTTCCAGTTCCCCAGGCGCGGCGCGAGCCGCCGCCCGGCGATCAGGGCGGCGATCCCGAGCAGCACGCTGAGCAGGATCATCAGGAAGAACAGGGTGGTGCGCTGCCCGATGGTGTCCGGATTGCCGACGGCCGGAGGAGTCGCCGGGTATTTGAGGAACGGCACCAGGTAGACGGTGGTGAACGCGGCGGCGGCCGTGAGCGCCGCCGTCGCCCGGGGGCTGAAGCGGCCGACGCGGCCCAGCGCGAAGGAGAACGCCAGGGACGCGATGCCGCCGAGCGCCACGCCGTAGACGAGGACGCCGGTGGCGAGGCCGAAGGTCGACTGGGCGGAGCGGCTGATCCCCTCCTCCTCTTCCTCGGTGGCCTCCACCTCCACGGCGACGGTGCCGCCGCCGTGGCCCGCGTGGGACCCGTGGCCGGCCGGGGCCTCCCCGGCGGCCTTGGCCTCCTCCACGGCGATCGCGCCGTTCACGGGGGGCTCACCCACCGCATAGGCCACGGCGAAGGCGAACAGCCCCGCGATCAGGCCCGCGAGCATGCCGCGGACCAGCAGGGAACGGACGGTCGAGGCGTGCATGTACCGGTCGCCCCTCAGTGGCAGGGGAAGCCGAGCAGGTGGCGACCGTCGTGCACCCACTCGTGCACGTCGGTGCCGGCGATCAGGGAGGTGGCGCCCTGCTCGGCGCCGACGAAGTACAGCGCGATCAGTGCGAGGAGCCCGACGAAGAAGGCCCAGGGGAGCACCGCGCGCACGGGCAGCGGAGCCGGTACGGCGACGGAAGGGGTGGAAACGGCAGCGGAGACGACGGCCTCGGCCATGATGGAACCTCCTGTTGGGAACTCGCGTCCCAGACGGTGGTGCAGGACGACGGTCCACGGGTCTGACTCGCCGTGACGTCCCCCCAGGGGGCGCCGCGGCTCACAGTGGCGCGACCGTGCCGGATTCCCACCGGACTTCCGTCTCGCCGTCGTCACGCTGTTCAAATGTCGCCTGACCGTACCGCGCGGGGGAGCCGCCGCCAAGGGCGTGAGGCCTGGATCACCTTCGTACGCCCCCGGGTAGAGTCCCGCGCACCACTCCGGCCACAACGGCCCCGCCGTCCCGCCCGCCGCAAAGGATCCCGATGACAGTCCGGTTGACGCTGATCTCGCCCGCGACGGGCGAAGCGCTCCGCGAGGTGCGGTTCGACGACGACGGCCCTCTCGACCCGGCGGGCATCGCCCGCGCCCGGGCCGTCGCCTCCGCCGTCGACCCGTCCCCGCGCGCGTACGCCTCCCCCTCCCGGCGCTGCCGTGACACGGCGCGGGCCCTGGGCCTGAGCGCGGAGCCCCTCGGCGAACTCGCCGGCTGCGCCATGGGCCGGTGGCGCGGACAGACCCTGGAGGCCGTGGCCGCCGCCGAGGAGGCCGGAATCGCCGCCTGGCTGTCCGACCCGGCGGCGGCCCCGCACGGCGGGGAGTCCCTGCGCGATCTACGGGTCAGGGTCGGCGTCTGGCTCGACGGCCTCCGGGACGGCTCCGGCCGCGTCACCGCGGTCGCCGAACCGGACGTGATCCGCGCCGCGATGGTCCACGCCCTCACGGCACCGGACGCGACTGCCTGGCGCCTGGACGTCCGCCCCCTGACCGCCGTCCACCTCAGCGGCCGCGCCGGGCGCTGGAACCTGCGCCCCGGCGAGCCGCTCGCACCGCTGCGGTAGACGCCCCGTCAGACGGGGGCCGGGTCACGCCGGGCGCTTCCACTCCCGCAGCAGGAGGTAACCGAGGTACGCCCCTCCGACGGCCATCGTGTACAGGCCGACCGGCAGGTTGTCGAAGAGCGGCAGCTGCTGGGCGGCGAGGTCGGCGAGGACGAGCAGCAGGGCGCCGAGCAGGGTCGACATGACCAGGTGCGGGCCGCCGCCCCGGGTGACCCGCTTGGCGATCTGCGGTGCCGTCAGGGAGACGAAGGCGATCGGTCCTGCGACACTGACCGCGCCGGCGGAGAGGACGATCGACAGCGAGACCGCCGCGGTCGCCGTGCGGGCCGGACGGGCGCCCAGGCCGGTCGCGAGGTCGTCGCCCATCTCACTGATGCCCAGTGGCCGGGCGAGGAGCGCGGCGAGCGGCAGGCAGACGAGCAGCACCAGCCAGATCGTCCGCGCGTCGTCCCAGGAGCGGGCGGCCAGGCTTCCGTTGACATAGGCGGTCAGCGCGCTCGCCTTGTCCCGCTCGACGGCGTAGACCACGTACTGGGTGAGGGCCGTCGACATCGCGGACACGCCGATGCCGGCCACCACCAGGCGCCCCGGATTGCGGAATCCCGACCCCGTGGAGAAGTAGACGACCGCCATGGCGAGCACGGCGCCGAGCAGCGCGCCGACGGGCACCGGCACGAGGTCCGGGAAGAACAGCGCGGCGGCCGCCGCACCCGCCCCGGAACCGGCGCCGAGCCCGATGACGTCGGGACTGCCCAGCGGGTTGCGGGTGACCGACTGGAAGAGGGCCCCGGACAGGCCGAAGGCCGCGCCGGTGGCGATGGCGACGACGAGCCGCGGGCCGCGCAGCCGGTTCAGCACGAAGGCGTTCTTGCCCCTGGCCTCGCCCGCCAGCGCCGACGGAAGGTCGGCCAGGTCGATGCCGAGGCGGCCCAGGGAAAGGGTCGCCACGGCCGCCCCGAGAAGCAGCAGCAGCGTCACCGCGGCGACGATCGCGGTGCGGCGCCGCACGGGGACGGCGACCCACGGGCCGATCCGCAGGAGGCCACGGCCCGCGGGCCGCACGGGCCGCGACGCCGTCACGGCCGGGGTGTCGATCCGCTCGGCGGTCTTCATGCCGCTCCCCTCATGCGACGGACGGCGAACAGCAGCGCGGGCGCGCCCACGAAGGCGGTGACGACGCCGACCATGAGCTCCTGCGGACGGAGCAGCACCCGGCCGATGACGTCGGCGAACAGCAGCAGGGCGGGCCCCGCGAGCGAGGTGAAGAGGATCTGCAGGCGGAAGTCGGCGCCCACGAGCACCCGGACGAGGTGCGGGACGGCGAGCCCGACGAAGGCGATGGGGCCGACGGCGGCCGTCGCGGCGGCGCTGAGCAGCGTCGCCGCGAGGAGACCGGCGCCCTTGACGCGGGCGGGGCTGATGCCGAGGGAGGCGGCCTTGTCGTCGCCCATCGCCATGGCGTTGAGCCCCGGCGCGAGGAGCACGGCGAGGACGAGGCCGACGGCGGCGAACGGCAGGACGGCCCAGAAGGCGTCGAAGCCGCGCCCGCCGAGCGAACCCACCACCCAGTAGCGGTACGTGTCGAAGACCTGCGGCCGGGACAGCGCGACGGCCTGGATGAACGCGGCGAGGACGGCGGAGAGCACCGCACCGGCGAGCACCAGGCGGACCGGCCCGCCGCCGCCACCGGCCGTGCCGACGAGATGGACGACCACACCGGTCGCCAGGGCACCGGCGAGGGCCCACCAGACGGTCTCGCGCTGCCCGGAGGCGCCGAGGAACGCGGTCGCGGCGACGATGGCGGCGGACGCGCCCGCGTTGATGCCGAGAAGTCCCGGCTCGGCGAGCGGATTACGGGTGATGCCCTGCATCAGCGTGCCGGCGACCCCGAGGCAGAGGCCCGCGAGCAGGCCGAGCGCGGTGCGCGGATAACGGCTCTCGACGACGGTACGGAGGTAGCCGTCGCCGTCACCGGTGACGACCCGCAGGACGTCGGCGGCGGACGTCGGCTTGCTGCCGAACATCACGCTGGCGAGGACCGCCAGGACGAGCAGGGCTACGCACAGGGCGGCGGCTGCGAAGTGCCGGGCAGGGCCCCGCCGTACGACGGCGGGGCCCTGGCCGATCCGGGAGAGAGTGGTCACGCTCGGGACCCGTTGCTACTTCCCGGCCTTGGCGACGGCCTTGTCGATCATCGGGAGGTACCGCTCGATGCTGTACGGCACCGTCAGCGGGTTGATCATCGACGAGGCGGTGACGAAGGGCTGGTCGTTGCTGTGGACGAGCGCGCCCTTCTTGACCGCGGGGATGGCCGCGTACAGCGGCTGCGCCTCGATCTCCTTGCGGGACTTGTCGTCCGTGTAGAAGGTGAAGGCGATGTCGCTCTTGGAGAGCTTGTTGGCGTTCTCCAGGCCGATGAGGGCGGAGTCGGTGCCCTCGGTCTCCTTGAAGGTGTTCACGACCGGGTCGACCTTGAGGCCCAGCTTGGAGACCATCGCGACGCGCTGCTCCTCGGGCTTGAAGACGCCGAGGGTGCCGGGGCCGGTGTTGTAGATGTACGAGAACGTGACGTTCTTGTAGTTCGGGCGCGTGGCGGCGGCGTCGGCGAGCTGCTTGTCGATCTTGGAGGTGAGCTCCTTGGCCTTCTCCGGCTGGCCGAGCGCCTTCGCGACGATCTCGATCTGCTGGTCCCAGTCGGTGCTCCACGCCTTGTCGGGGTAGGCGACGGTCGGCGCGATGTCCTTGAGGAGGTCGTACTGCTTCTGCGTGATGCCCGACCAGGGGGCGAGGATGACGTCGGGCTCGAGCTCGGTGATGGCCTCGATGTCGAGCTCCTCGCCGCCGTCGAACTGCTGGGGCAGCTTGGCGCCGGACTTCTTCACCGCGTCGTGGATCCAGGGCAGGTAGCCGGTCTTGTCGCTGCCCCAGGGGTAGCTCTCGATGCCGACGGGGACGTTGCCGAGGGCGATGGCGGTCTCGGCGGAGCCCTGGCCGAGCGTGACGACGCGCTTCGGCTTCTCCTTGATGACGGCCTCGCCGAGCGCGCTCTTGATGGTGACGGGGAACGCGCCCGCCGGAGCCTTGGCCGCCGCGTCCTTCGCGTCGTCCTTTTTGTCGTCCGAGCCGCACCCGGTCACCATGAGGCCGAGCGAGACCGCGGCGGCGCCCGCCACGAGAACGCGGCGGCGGAAGGGGGTGAACACAGAAGGCATGGCGGATCCTTGTCTCCGGGCAGAGGTGTGTTGACGCCCCGCCCGACGCCCCTCCAGACATGGGAATGCGGAGGCAGCGGCCATCGCGAGGCGCTTGTTAGGTGAGCCTAACCTATCCCCGCCGGATGTGGAGCGCCGGGGCCCCTCCGTCCGCCCCGTGAAGCGCCGTCAGGCCGACGCCTCCCACGCCGTCGTCAGGCCGTCCAGCCACGCAGGCGGCAGCTCGGCGGCGTCCCACTCCTCGTGCAGGTCCGCCGGAGACGTGGCGAGCCGCTCCAGGACGGCGACGCTGGTGGGGGAGTGGATCAGGGAGTACCGGCCGTGGATCGCGATCGCGCTGCCCGGCCCGTACTCGGCGTACAGCCGCTCCAGGCGCGCACGGTGGGTCGAGGTGAACTCGGTGAGCCGGCCCGCGTACCCCGCCCGCTGACGCGAGCTCATCGTGCCGAGCAGGGCCCGCAGCACCTGCTCGGTGACCTCCGGGTCGAGGTCGGAGACATCGGCGAAGGAGAGGTAGAGCGGAGTCACCGCCACCTTGGTCCGCTCCAGCTCCGTCCGCCCGACGGGCGGACGGTCGTCCGGAGAGGCGGCCGACGGATCCGAGGCGACGGCGTGCTTCAGCGCCCGCTCGGCGACGGCGCCCAGCTCGTCGATGACGGCCCGCGCCCCGTCGAGCCAGCCGGAGGCGTACGGCTCGCCCTTCCCCTCGGGCGCGCTCCGCCCGGCCGCGCCGACCTCCTCGTACGCGAGGGCCAGCGCGCCCGCCTCGACGAACCCGATCAGCTCCTCCGCGTCGCCGGACCAGACGCCCGCCCGGGCGAGCAACTGGAGCAGCGTCCTCTTCGCATTGAGGACACTGGCCTCGTCCAGCTGCTGCCGTCCTTCTCCGGCGGTGCTCACAGGGTCCTCCTCGTCGTAGGGACGGCGCGGTGCTTTCGGCCGCACGGAACGCTCCGTTCGAGCCTACGCAACACCCGTCGTCCCGACGCACCCTTCCCGCCCGTGCCGCGCCCGCGTCGACGGCGGAGAGGACCGGCACGTGAACGTTCAGCGCCGGTACACGCGCAACTCCGCCACCTCGTACGACATCTCCGACGCGTCCGGGTCGGGCGCCGGGTGGTACCGGCCCGCGCAGACCGACAGGTTCACGATGAGATGGGCCCGCCAGGAGCGCCCCACCCCGCGGCGGTCGGCGAAGACGCGGGCGCCGTTGACCCACCACACCACGGAGCGCGCGCCGAACTCGATCCGGAGGTCCACCCACGCGCCGGGCCGGATCGCGGGGTCCCGGAAGTAGAGGTACCGGCCCCGCACCCGGTTCGACAGCTCCAGGAGGTCGGGGTTGTCGGGGTGGTACTCGAAGACGTCGACCTCCTGGCCGCCGTCGAGCCAGGTCCAGATCGCCGGCCAGGCGCCCGTCTCCTCGGGCAGGCGCACCCGGGCCTCCAGGACGTCGCCCGCCCGCACCTGGAAGCCCTCCGCGCTGCCCTCCGTCGTGAGCAGCCCGGCGTCCCAGAAGCCGTCGCTCCTGCGGGTGGCCCGGAACGTCCCCGTCCGGCTGTACGAGGGGTCCTCCACCAGGTGATCGAGCTTGTTGTCGCCGGGGTTCGTCGGCCCGCCGTCGGGATAGGCCCACGAGCGGCCCGCCACCCATTGCTCGGCGGAGGAGAAGTCCGCGTCGAGGACGAGGTCGCCGGGGGCCGACGCCGGACCGCCCCCACCGGAACGCCCGCCGCCCCGCCGGAGCCGGTCGAAGAAGTCCTTCAGCACGGCGCCACTCCTTTCGCACGGGCCCCGTCGGCCCACGGACAACCCGTCGGCCCACGGGCAATCTGCCCCACCCTGCCCGGCGCACGCGTGGAGAGCGGTCGATTGGCGACAAGTCGTCACCGACGGCGCCGCTCGACGGCCCGGCGCCGCCACCGCCGCGCCGGCTCGGGCACGGCCACCGACGAGTGCCAGGTCGGCCGGCACGCCCGGGACGCGGGCGCGTGGCCGGGCCGCGGCGCAACGCTCTTCACCGGGGCTCGTTGATCACGCCATGAAGAACGCCGACCCCGGGCGACGCGCCCGCCTCCTCGCCTCGACCGTCGCCGCCCTGCTGCTGGGTGTCGTGAGTGCGCCGAGCACGTATGCCGGCCCCGACGTACAGGACTGTCCGGCGGCGGAGGTCTTCGCGACCGACAACACCGCGATCATCACGGACCCCGACGATCCGAGGCTCGACACCCGCCTCACCCGCTTCGGACACGAGGTGCGGCGGATCATCCGCGCCCACGGCGCACGCCCGGGCGGATCGGAGCTGCTGGACGGTGTCTTCTGGTCCGAGGAGCTGAGGCAGGCGACGTACGAGCGGTCCCGCGAGTTCGACGTCGAGGGGGTCGGCCGCGAGGGGCTCCACCACATCGCGGGCGTCATCGCCAAGCAGTACGACCAGGAGGCCGTCCTCACCTTCCGCTGTCTGCCGCGCACGTCGCCGGAGACCGACGCGGTCGAGATCGAGGTCCCCGGCGTCCGGGTGAGCGGTCTGCGGGAGGCGCTCGTCGCGGACCCGGAGGCCCGCGACAAGCTGGGCGGCGGCTCCGTCACCCTCGACGGCCGGCTCGTTCTCGTGGCTCCGGTCGACGACCTGCCGCTGGCCCGCAGGTTCACGACCGCCCTCGGCGCCGACTGGGACCAGGCGCAGGTGCGGTACGGCGACCGGGAGTTCGTGACCGGCACGGAGTGAGCCGGGGCGCCGTTATCCGGCGTACGTCTCGAACTCGGCCACCTGGGGCGTTCCGTTCGAGCCCGTGATCTCGAAGGTGATCTTGCTCAGCGAGGTCCGGGGGAACGTGATGACGCCCGCCCCGCTGCCCGAGGTCAGGACGGCTCCCGTGTCGGCGTCGACGACCCGCCAGGACCCGATGCGGCCCGTGGCACCCGCCGTCTCCCGCACGTCGATCACCGAGACGGCGGTGGGGGTGCCCCACTTGATCGATACGGAACCGGTCGTGCCGGCCGGGGACCAGTAGGTGCTCATGTCGCCGTCCCGCACGTTGCCGTAACTCGTGCCGGTGGCCTTGCTGGAGCCGTCCGAGCCGGCTCCGATGCTGAGGTTCGTCCCGGTCGGCGGGGTGGGTGTGGGGGCAGGGGTGGTCGCCGTGGGCGTGGGAGTGGGTGTCGGCGTGGGCGTGGGTGTCGGTGTCGGTGTGGGCGTCGGGGTCTGGGGGGAGCAGCTGCCGTCCGACA
Source organism: Streptomyces sp. NPDC006197 (assembly GCF_040613865.1). Lineage (NCBI taxonomy): Bacteria > Bacillati > Actinomycetota > Actinomycetes > Kitasatosporales > Streptomycetaceae > Streptomyces > Streptomyces sp. NPDC006197. Next base: position 36,517 of record NZ_JBEXSZ010000078.1, read on the forward strand.
CCAGCAGGCCCTTGCCGGCGCCCGCCGTCCGGCTCACGACGGCCGGCACGCAGGCCGCGTCGTCGAGGCTGTAGGCGTACGGGATGCTCACCGTGGTGTTCGACCGCGGGTCCGGTCCGGCCGGGTGGTACTCGCTGCCGGGGCTCGACCAGGTCACGTTGTCGAAGACGTTGCCGGCGACCTGCCAGTAGCCGGCCGCGTCGGTGTAGAAGGTGCCGAGGACGTCCTTGGAGTCCTCGAAGTAGTTGTTCTCCACCTTGGCGTGCGCCCCGGCACGGGAGTTGATGCCCGACTCGTTCAGACGCAGATAGTGGTTGTCGTACATGTGGGCGGTGCCGCCGCGCAGCAGGGGCGCACGGGAGTCGATGTTCTCGTACAGGTTGTGGTGGTACGTGATGAAGCCGTTGGAGAGCTCCGTCTCGCTGGAGCCGACGAGCCCGCCACGGCCGGAGTTGCGCAGGATGCTGTAGGACAGCGTCACGTACCGGGTGTTGTCCTTCATGTCGAAGAGGCCGTCGTAGCCCTCGGACTCCCCGCCGGACGCCTCCAGGGTGACGTGGTCGACCCAGACGTTGCGGACGTCGCTCTCCATGCCGATGGCGTCACCGCCGTTGGACGTGGGCGAGCCCGACTTCCTGACGTTCCGGACGGTCACGTTCTGGACGATGATGTTGCTCGACTCGCGGATGTGGATGCCGAGTTGGTCGAAGACGGCGCCGCTGCCGACGCCGACGAGCGTGACGTTGCTGATCTGCTTGAGCTCGATCACCCCGTCGGCGGTGTTGCAGCCGGTGCCCGACACCTTGGCGGTGTTGGCGTGGTTGATCGTGCCCTCGACCTCGATGGTGAGCGGGGTGCTGGTGGTGGGGCGGGCGCAGAGGGCGGCGTGGATCGCGGTTCCGGTGGTGGCCCGGACCGTCTGCCCGCCCGCGCCGCCGGTGGTCCCGCCGTTCTGGCTCGCGTAGCCGGTGGCGCCGCCGGTCGCCGCCGCGGCCTCGGGCAGCGACAGGACCGCGCCGGTCGCGGCCACCAGCGCCGTCGCGGCCAGGGCCGCCTGGAATCGTCGTGCGACTGCTCGTCTCATGCTCGTCTTCCCTTTCGCCTTCGCGTGCTGGGAGATGCCCGGGAGGGGCCGTGCAAGGAGGGAAAGAAAGCGCTTTCTGGCGCGAGAATAGGGGTGCCTGAGGGGGAGTGGCAAGGCTTCGGGCGGTGGCGGAATCGCCTGCGGACTGCATGCGGACGGCGTGCCGGCAGCGTACGATTCCGGTCATTTTCAGGGCGGAAGCGGGCGGCCCGCCTTGTCCCGGCACAGTTGATCAAGTAGCGTCGCCCGTCATGAACACCGGACCGGCGATACGCCATGCACAGACGGGCGATCCGGTGGAAGGCTGATCGCTCGGCGGGTGCGCGACAGGCACCCCGAAGGTTCGGCACGAGGACCCCCCAGTGCGCCAGCACTGTGAATCCCTTCCACGTGTCGAATCAACAGCGAGGTCATCCACATGGCAGTCACGTTCAACCACACCATCATCGCGTCCAAGAACCGCGACGAATCCGCGCGGTTCTTCCGCGAGTTGCTGGAACTCCCCGAGGCGCCGTCCTGGGGACCCTTCCTCAACATCCAGCTCGCCGACGGCGTCCTGATCCAGTTCGCCGAGCCCCCGGTGGACATCCAGATGCAGCACTACGCGTTCATGGTCGACGACGAACTGTTCGACACCGCCGAGCGGGGGCGCCGGGATGCCGGGGTAGTCGGGCGGCGGGTTCAGCCGCTGGCCGGGGAAGCCGCCCATCTCGTACTTGAGCAGCTTC